>JBLNAS010000029.1:0-7827 GCA_050259475.1 Methylocystaceae bacterium | reverse complement strand
GTTCCGCTTATCCATCTCTTTTAGGAAATCAACAACCGCATTAACTAACACGGTTTCCATCTTTTCACCCTTGGCCGCCGTCGCCTTAGTCGGGTCGCCAGTGGCTCCACAGTCGGTCAGTTCGGCAAAATTCCATTTAATATCTACATGGGGCGGTAGATTAGGTACTACACCCCGGGCATACTCCATCTCGACCATTTCTCCAAATAGATGCAAGCCGATGGAGGTCTCGCCTTCGCCCGCATGGCCCAGTCCATTCCAGACTTCAAAGGTATCTGCTGGTAATAGATTACCCGCTGCTACCCACCAGGCATCCAGGGATGCGATTCGTGCTTCTGGATATAATAGCTTGACCGCCCGGGATGCAATTTCAATCGGGGCAATATTGCCATCATGACCATTCATAATAAAAATATGCTTAATACCGTTCTTAATTATCGAGGACAAAATATCCTTCAATACTTCGACCAGAGTTTCCGAACGTAGCGACAGGGTAAATGGGAAGTGGGCATAATGTTCACTAAAGCCCACCGTTACCGGAGGTAAAACCAGCATACCATCTACCTTCTCGGCTACCTTTTTCGCCAAAAGGTAAGATACTAGAGTATCGGTGCCCAGAGGTAGATGCCCACCATGGTTTTCACAGGAGCCCACGGCTAGAATAGCCTTATCATAACCACCATTAGCATACTTGTGCCCACTCATTTTGATTGCTTCGTTCAACACACCTAACCTCCTTCTTATTTCGACCCGCAATGGAAAAGCCGGAGCGTAATTAGCCCCGGCTTAGGCTTTTAGTTCTTACTGGGGTAATACTTCCTTAGTAAAAGCAAACTTATTATCTTTAACTGTCAGCACCGTTACTGACTTAGTTGGTACCCGGCTACCATCCTTGTAGCTTATTTTACCCGTTACTCCAGCAAAACCATCGGTACTGGCTAGAGCCTCCCGAACGGTCTTGGAATCAGCGCTCTTAGCCCGTTTGATAGCATCGGCTAAGAGGTACATGGTGTCATAACCTAAGGCGGCAAAAGCATTTTCCGGAGCCTTATTATAGGCAGTTTGATAAGCTTTAACAAAATTCTGCACCTGGGCAGAGGGATTCTCTAATGAAGCATGGGTGGTGAAGTAAACGCCCTGGTTCGCACCTTCGCCTCCAAGTTCCACTAATAGCGGGGTGTCATAACCATCGCCACCGATAATCGGCTGGGTAATACCCCGAGCCCGCATCTGTTTGACAATAACGCCGCACTTGCTGGGGTCGGAAGCAACATAGAGTACATCCGGTTGCGTCTTTAAACCTTTTAAACGCTCGATCTGAGCCGAAAAATCAACATCAGCAGTCTGATAGGCATCTTCGAGTAAGATGCTGCCTTCGCCGTTAATCTTTACGAAACGCTCCTTGAAGTATTTCGAAAGGGTCATGGTGTAATCCATAGCTTTATCGGTTAGGATATAGGCCGTTTTGCCTTTCAGGTCATTCGCAGCGTATTCTGCTCCGGCATAAGCCTGGATATTATCACCAAAAGGCACCAGGAAGAAATAGTCGCCAACCTGGTCCGGTAAACTTGGCAAAGTGGCACCCGAGGTCAGGAACAGCACGCCAGCCTTCTGGGTAATAGCTCCCGCAGCCAGAGCATAATTACTATCAGCTAAGCCACAAACCGCCATTACCTTATCGACATCAACCATTTTAGAAGCCGCATTGGCGCAGGCATTCTGATCAGTTTTCCCATCGATAGCTATAACCTGAATTTTCTTGCCGAGAACACCGCCAGCTTTGTTAATTTCATCAGCGGCCAATTTGAAGCCATTAAGGCCAGGAGCGTCCAGGGATGATTGATCCCCCGTCTGATTAAACAGAGCACCGACCTTGATTACATCCGAGTCACCAGTCTTGGCACCTTCCTTTTTCCCGCAGCCAACGAGGGCCAGGGATGATACCATGAGCACTACTAGTAAACATGCCATTAAACGCTTTTTCAAAACAAATCCTCCCTTTATCTCTGCTAGTTAATCTCTTCCCGAACTATCAGTGGTTGCTACCACCACCTCCCCCTTCTTTTCTGAATTCAGTATCCGTTTCCAGCTAAATTCCCAGCGACCAATCAAGCCCTGGGGGCGGAAAATTATTACTACGATCACCAGGCTAGCTAAAATTAGCTGACTAAGTCCATAGAGCGGAGGTAGGGTATAACCAAAAACCACTGCTCCACCCTCCAGTAACCGCAAGACTTCCGGCAATACCGTCATCAAAGTGGCTCCGGTTACCGCCCCGGTAAGGGAGGCCATACCACCAATGACGGACATTTCTACTAACAAAAAGGTCTGATTGTAGGAAAAGAAGTTGGGCGATATTACCGTGAAAAGGTGACCCCATAACGCCCCTCCGACTCCGGCAAAAAAAGCACCCGTAGCAAAGGCCAGCATTTTGTGGGCAGTGACATTAACTCCCAAAGCCGCCGCTGCTACCTCATTATCCCGAATCGCTATCATTCCTCGTCCATATGACGAGTGCAAAAGCCGCCAGAGTAAATAGATGGTCAGTACAGCTACTCCCCACACCCACCAAGTGTTAGTGAAAGCGGGTAACCCACTAATACCCCTAGCACCACGGGTAATGGCTTCGGCATTAGCTAGTCCGACCCGAACGATTACTAAAAATCCTAAGGTTGCTACCGCTAAATAATGACCTCTTAGACGCAATACTGGGAAACCGATTACTAAAGCAAACAAGGCCGCGATTAGGCCGGCGGCCAATAAAGCCACCGGAAAAGGCAAACTAATCCCCATTAACCATGGTGGCAAGTCGGGTAGAGCGGCGGCCTTCTGCACTTCAGGTATGGTCAGGAGTGCCGAGACATAGGCACCTACCGCCATGAACCCGGCATGTCCCAATGAGAAGATACCAGTAAATCCATTAGTTAGGTTGAGACTAGCTACCAGTATGATATTTATGCCAATCAAATTGATTATACGCAAATAATAATCATCGAGCAGATAATTGAGCAAGGCCAGCACAGCAAAGAGCGTGACCAAGCCGATTAGGGTAAAGATTTTCTCCCGCTTGGTGAGCATTTCTAGCTCCTCCTCCCTTCACCAGAACCGAGTAATCCTGATGGTTTAACCAGGAGCACTACGATTAAGATTAGGAAAACGAAGGCATCTCGATAGGGAGAGAACGCCGGTGGTAATAGCCCGACCACTAATATCTCTGCCATTCCTAGGATAAAGCCCCCCAAAGCAGCCCCACCAATACTACCGATACCGCCGATAACCGCGGCCACAAAAGCCTTAAGTCCAGGCACGAAGCCCATTAGCGGGTCTATGCGTCCGTACTGAGCCGCTAACATGATACCAGCTACTGCCGCCATACCCGAACCTACCGCAAAGGCTACCGCTACTACGGAATTAATGTTGATGCCCATAAGACGCGAAGCATTTAGATTATCTGCACAAGCGCGCATGGCAATGCCCATGTCAGTGCGTGTGACAAACAAGGTCAATACCACTAATAGCAGTAAAGTTACCCCTAATAATAGCAAATTCATATTTGATACCTGGATAGCACCGATTTGGTGTATTACTCCCAGCGACTCAGGCACCGGGAAAGATCTAGGTTGCGCTGTCACCGTCATAATGCCCAGGTTCTCGATAAAAATAGATACCGCCAGTGATGTGATCATGGTTGATTCTTCGGTAGCATTACGCAAAGGTCGGTAGGCTATTCTTTCTACCATCATTCCGACTAAGGCAGCCATAACCATAGCTACAACTAAGGTGACGGCAAAGGGGGCATGAAAAGCCACCCCTAAGAATAAGGCAGCATAAACTCCAATCATCAAAATATCGCCATGGGCGAAATTGATTAGACGCAGGATGCCGTAGACTATCGAATATCCAATGGCCACCAAGGCGTAAATACTACCCAAGCTGAGGCCATTAACTATTTGTTGTAATAAATAACTTCCACTCATGCTCTTAGCCCCCCAGATACGCCTTCTTAACTTCTTCATTATCTAGCAATTCGGCACTGCTGCCGGCTAACTTGACCCGCCCGGTCTCCAGTACATAAGCGCGGTCAGCCAGCGCCAAGGCCTGGTAGGCATTTTGTTCCACTAGTAAAATAGTCATTCCTCGTTCACGAAAGTGACTGATAGTATTAAATATCAATTCTACAATTAGCGGGGCCAATCCTAATGAGGGTTCATCTAAAAGTAAAAGTTGTGGTTTACTCATCACCGCTCGTCCGATCGCTAACATCTGTTGTTCACCGCCCGACAGCGTACCGGCCACTTGGTGGCTACGTTCATTTAGAATCGGAAACTGCTCAAAGACCCATTGACGATCCTGACGTACTTGTTCCCGGTCTTTACGTTGATAAGCTCCCAACCGTAAATTTTCCTCAACCGTAAGGCTGCTAAAAATCTGTCGTCCTTCCGGTACCTGAATTAAACCTGCTGCCACGATCTGATGTGAGTTAGTACCAGTTATGTTCCGACCTTGATAGGTAACCGTCCCCTTCTGTGGTTTTAATAATCCTGAAATTGCGCGCAAGGTGGTAGTTTTACCCGCACCGTTAGCACCCAGAATCGCGATTAATTCTCCCTGATTGACGGTAAGGTCGATACCCTGGAGGGCATGGATGTTGCCATAATAAACATGCAAATTGTTAAGCTCGAGCATCGGCAACCCTCCTTCCCAGATAAGCCTCAATCACCTGGGGGTTATTTTTAATTTCCTCGGGGCTGCCCTCGGCAATAATACTACCGTAGCACAGCACTTGCAGGTGCTGGCATAAGTTCATAACTACCCGCATATCGTGTTCAATCAATAAGATAGTAAGATCATAAACATCGCGTACCTTTTCAATCGTCGCCATCAACTCTACACTCTCACTTGGATTCATGCCGGCGGCCGGCTCATCTAAGAGCAAAAGCTGGGGACGTGTCGCTAAGGCTCTGGCAATCTCTAGCTTGCGTTGTTCGCCATAAGGTAAACTAGCCGCTGCATGATCCGCTTTCGCCGCCAGCCCCATCGCCTCCAAATAAGTCATCACTTGTTCACGTAAGGCTACCTCACCGCGCCGAAGTGCCGGCAGGCCAAAGATAGTTGCCGCAAAGCCATAACCTTTATGCATCTGCGCCGCCACTAGGACATTATCCATTACGGTCATCGTGCCAAACAAACGTAAGTTTTGGAAGGTACGTGCCATGCCACGGGTGGCTATTACATGTGGACTCTCGCCCGCAATATCTCGGCCCCGTAAGCTAATTGAACCTGCAGTTGGCCTCTGTTCCCCGCTTAGCAGGTTAAAAACCGTGGTTTTGCCCGCGCCATTCGGGCCGATTAGGCCGTAGATCTTCCCGGCTTCCAGGGTTACTGAGTAATCAGCCACAGCCGTTAAGCCCTTAAAATTCTTCTTTAAATTTTGTACTGTTAAAATTGGCGGCAAATTTGGTTAACTCCTTTATCCAGGCTTAGTGATAAAAATACTCTAACTTAGAAAACATTCTATACCATTAAACAAGATTCCTGTCGCAATATGTGTTTTATTCTATAAGCTATGGCCCTATTGGAATATTGGAGCCCCTAGAATTAGTATTATCAACAGATAACCGCTACTGGTGTCCCACATGATCGACAGCTGTTATCTTTGATACCGACTATACTGCCCCGGTATTCTGGCCGCTTTATCAATACCGTACCACAATGAGGACAACTGGTGTCATTAGCGACCTGACCCAAGTTACCGAGATAGACAAAATGCAGATACTCCCGGGCAATTGCACGCAATTCTATCAAGGTCTGAGCTGGGGTTGGTGAACGATCCAGGAAACGGTGGGCTGGGTAAAAAGCTGATAGATGCCAGGGAATATCTTTACTAATCTCACTTAATCGCCGGGCGGCTTCCCGAAACTCATCGGGGTTGTCATTCAAGCCGGGTATTACTAAAGTAGTGATTTCGACATGGCTTTGGCTAGCCGCTAGCAAAATACTGTCCCAAACCGGTTCCAGGCTCCCCTTACAATAATGGCGGTAGAACTCAGGCGTAAATCCCTTCAAGTCAATATTGAGGGCATCGGTTACCTCCAGTAAACTTAGCAGTGGTTCGGTATTGACATAGCCATTAGTTACCAGCACATTTTTAAGTCCATGCGTGCGGGCATTATGAGCACAGGCCAAGACAAATTCGAAAGCCATAGTCGGTTCATTATAGGTGTAAGCTAACCCCACCGACCCCTCGGTTACCGCATCCAATGCCATATTTACCATTTCACCGGGCTCCAGGTAGCGAGTAGGGGGGACCGCACAAGCAATATGATGATTCTGACACCAGGGACACCCCAGATTACAACCAAAACTGCCAGCCGATAAAATCTGGGCTCCCGGATAGAAATGATAGAGCGGCTTTTTTTCAATGGGGTCGAGAGCTAGCGCACTTACCTGACCATAGGTCATGGTCTTTAGACTTCCTTCATGGTTGAAACGAACTCTACAGGTACCAATCTGGTCAGGACGCAGATGGCAATTATGGGGACATAAATGGCAGACAACCCGTTCATTATCTACAGCAAAGAATTCGGCCTGATGCCCGGTCATCAATGGTACCTCTCGACCATAAAGCGTTCAATCTGATACTTATCACTAGCTTTTATCCCCGCCTTGCTAAGTGCGATTCGCAACTGCTCATCAATGGTGTCCACTCCCTCTAAGGCCGGAAGCAGTAAGCCGGTTTTAGCTCCACAACGAACAATCACCCCATAAACCTGGGGATCCAGATCCTCCGGGGTGCAAGGTTCGGCCTCACCCAATACATCAACCGAATAGACTAAATCCGGTAATTCCTGGGGGTGAACCGCTGTAAAGCGGGGATCACGGGTACCTGAGGATACGGCATTAGTTTTGATTTCCTCCCGTACATTATCCGTAGTCGGAAAGATAGTGCCAATACAGCCTCTTAGCTGTCCTTTCTTCTTTAGTGAAACAAAGACCCCGGCTCGGCGAGAGAATATCGGATCCTCATTAGCCGGAGATGAGGGGGTACTATGCTGATTAATATAGCTCTCTAATACTTGGCGAGCCCAGGCTACCGGAGCACTTTCTTGTTTTCGGGCATTATCTAGCCTTTGATGATATTCCCGGCTTTGGTTTTCATAAACCGATGCCACCGCTTTGCCGGTAGGTGCCATGGCTGCTACCAGGTAACCGACCCCAAAGGGTTTCTGGTAGGAATAGATCCAGGAGGTAATTTCCTGAGTATCCAGTGCTCCCGCCATCATAACCAGGGAACGATAGCCACACTCCCCAGCCGCCTCACGTAACTCGGCTGGCATTTGTAGTAATTGATTAATCTCACCCGCCTTAATAATCTCCATTATTAAGCGGTCAAATTCGGGTCCTGCGGGATTATAGCCATAGGGGCCATCCTGGGCTAAGCGATGGGACATATCTCCGGAAGCAATTACTACCGCGCGACGTCCAATCTCCTCGCAGGCTTGCTCGAGACACATTCCCACCTGATACAGCTCGTCCTCCGGCAGGCCAGATTGAGAAATTACTATAAGGGGCAAATCGTCCAGCCCGGCTTGATGAAGAAAATATAAGGGCACGGTAACCCCATGATCCAAATTGGGGCTAACCCCCTGATAAACTACCTCCTTGTCGATACCTACCAGAGGTAGTCCCGCACCTTCGCAAGCCACCGCCCAAGCTCGAAGGAGTTCAAGATCATTGTCCACGGTGAAATTAATATCCTTGGCGCCAAAATTAGCGAGATTTCCTTCTAATACCGGCTCAACCAAAAAAGATATCGCATCAGCGAAT
>JBLNAS010000028.1:0-3541 GCA_050259475.1 Methylocystaceae bacterium | reverse complement strand
GAATTACCGCGGAAAATGTAGCTGCCCAATATGAAATCACCCGTGAAGAACAGGATGCTTTGGCCTTAACCAGCCAGGAAAGGGCATTAGCAGCGATTAAAAACGGCAACTTTGCTGAAGAAATCGTTCCGATTGAAATTAAGGATAAAAAGAGTAGTACTTGGTTTGTTAACGACGAGTATCCGAAAGCAACAAATGCTGAAAAAATGGCGGGATTAAAGCCAGCCTTTAAAAAGGACGGCTCGGTAACTGCGGCAAATGCTTCCGGCATTAATGATGGTGCGGCTTGCGTAGTGGTGATGTCTGCTGCCAAGGCGGCGGAGCTAGGACTAAAACCTTTAGTTCGCATTGTTAGTTATGCTTCAGGTGGTGTTGATCCATCAATCATGGGTATGGGGCCGGTGCCAGCTTCCCGTAAAGCTTTGGATAAGGCCGGTCTGACTATTGATGATATTGATCTCATTGAAGCCAATGAAGCGTTTGCTGCCCAGTTCCTAGCGGTTGGCAAAGAGTTAGGCTTAACTGACCGCAGTGATAAGGTGAATGTTAATGGTGGTGCCATTGCCATTGGACATCCCATTGGAGCTTCTGGGGCAAGAATACTAGTATCTTTGCTTTATGAAATGAAACGTAGAGAAGCGAAACGTGGGCTAGCTACACTATGTATCGGTGGCGGCATGGGGACTACGTTAATCGTGGAACAAGCATAGATAACGGTGAAGGAGGAGACTAAACAAAATGAACTTTTTACTGACCGATGAACAGCTAATGTTCCGCAAGATGGTACGTGATTTTGCGGAAAACGAAGTTGCACCAACGGCTGCTGAACGCGATGAAGAAGAACGTTTTGACATGGAAATTTTCCGTAAGATGGGTGAGCTCGGCCTCACTGGCATACCATGGGAAGAAGAGTATGGCGGTAGTGAAGCTGATTTTATCTTCTATGCCATTGCCGTGGAAGAACTATCTCGAGTATGCGGTTCTACCGGGGTTACCTTATCGGCTCATACCTCACTGTGCAGTTGGCCGATTCACCATTTTGGCACCCATGAGCAGAAGCTAAAATACCTGAAGCCGTTAGCGGAGGGAACTCACTTAGGGGCATTTGGTATCACTGAGCCCGCCGCCGGCTCTGATGCTGGAGGTACCAAGGCGACAGCGAAAAAAGATGGTGACAGCTATATTTTGAATGGCACCAAAATCTTTATTACTAATGGCTATTATGCTGATACCTATGTGGTCATTGCTCGCACTGGCCCCAAGGAGTTAAAGCATAAGAGTATTAGTGCTTTTATCGTAGAAAAAGGTACGCCAGGCTTTTCTTTTGGTAAGAAAGAAAAGAAACTCGGTATAAGATCCTCTGCCACTTATGAATTGGTGTTTGAAGATTGCCGTATTCCGGCTGAGAATTTGCTCGGAGCGGAAGGTGACGGTTTTAAAATCGGGATGATGATTTTAGATGGTGGCCGCACTGGTATTGCAGCTCAAGCTTTGGGGATCGCCCAGGGTGCTTATGAGTTTGCTCGGGATTACGCCAAGCAGCGGTATCAATTTGATAAGCCAATAAGTGATCAGCAGGCTATCCGCTTTAAACTGGCTGATATGGCGACTGATATCGAAGCGGCTCGTTTGTTAGTTTATCAGGCCGCCTTTTGTGAATCCAATAATTTGCCCTATGCCAAAGTTAGTGCCATGGCTAAGGTGTTCGCGGGAGATACTGCGATGCGGGTAACCACTGAAGCGGTGCAGGTTCTAGGTGGCTATGGTTATACTCGTGATTATCCAGTAGAACGGATGATGCGGGATGCCAAGATTACTCAAATTTATGAAGGCACTAATGAAATTCAAAGAGTGGTTATTGCTAATTATGTACTAAAGGAATAGAAAAATCGTAATATCCCTAACCTGGATTGCTTATTTCAGGAAAAGCCTACGGTGTAAGCAGGAAAAAGGTCATTTAATGGAGAATTTTACACCTGCTAACCCTGATTATAGCTAGGATTAAAAAGGGGGATGGGGTGTGGAAAGAACAGCGGTGTACGCGGGAAGCTTTGACCCGGTCACCACCGGTCATATTGACATTATAGAGAGAAGTTGTCGAAATTTTGATCGGGTAATTGTTGCGGTGGTGCATAATGTAACCAAAATGGCCTTGTTTTCATTAGAAGAGCGAGTGGAAATGATAAAACAATCCACTAGCTACTTGGCTAATGTGGAGGTCGATTCCTTTAGTGGTCTTTTAGTCGACTATGTAGCTAAACAGCAGGCTGGAGTTATTATTCGTGGGCTGAGAAGTCAGAGTGATTTTGAATATGAAATGCAGCTTGCGATGATGAATTCTCATTTATTTAATGAGGTAGAAACCTTCTTTATCATGTGCCGTCCGGAATATTTGTATATCAGTTCTAGCGGGGTGAAAGAGGCAGCACTACTGGGCGGTAAAGTGGGGGGCTTAGTTCCGGAATCAGTTATACCGCGATTAAATGCTAAACGCGAGCTCTTTGAGCAGGGGAAATTATAACGATAAGGGTGCCACCAGGCACCCTTATCGTTACTAACTAATACGCTAATTTCCGAGAGTTAAAAGCAGGGTGCTTGCCTAGGTTACTGGGAGCATCCTGCTTTTATTATAATTATTTCAAAATAGTTACCTGGACATTTTTCATACCGAAATCCATGGCTTCTTGGTAAGTGTTGAAACAAAGATCAATACGATTGCCTTTGATCGCACCGCCAGTATCGGCAGCATAACCATCGCCGTAACCTTCTATATATAGATGACTTCCTAGAGGAATTACATTGGGGTCTACCGCCACAATACCATATTCTAGAGGGTTTCCCAGGTACGATATACCTGCCCATTTGCCATTGGAAGCTGGCCCGGGATCATAGGCGGTTGCCAGCATGGTCAATGTCCGGTTCCCTCCGCGAGATGGTGTGGTATTCACCGAAGATTGGCTTTTGGCTGGGGCTACACTACTAACCGGTGACTTAGCAACTGGCGACGGTTTAGTAGTTACTATTTTCTTCGCTACCGTCGGGCTTTTATTTGTCGACACAGCTTTGGGCACTGCCTTAGCCTGATCGATAGTCCCTGGAGTTGAAACGACCGGGTTAACTAGTGTTTGGGGTTCGGGGTTTGCTTCACGGTCAGCCTTTAAAGTGGACAAATCCGCATTATTCAAAGTCAATTGTCGGGAACCTACCTGAGATTTCCCAGCTTGGTTATTAGCCATTACCCCTAGGCTGGCCGCAACTAGTAAGCAACCCGCGAAAATTATAATTAAGGTTTTAGCCCTCTTTTTACCAAACATAATATTTATCTCCTCTCTTCCCACGGTTGTGGTTCTTTCAATTATAAGCTTAGCTACGAAGCCGCGGCAAAATGAAGGAGACGGGTTATGGCTAAATAATTAAGGGTTCACCCGGCTATACCAGCAGTAAACCCAAGCCATTATAGATATGGTCGGGCATTATAGTAGATACTATTAGATACCTGTATATGGATATATCGGCATTTGCCTTTGACAATCCCGCTAAT
>JBLNAS010000027.1:0-7929 GCA_050259475.1 Methylocystaceae bacterium | reverse complement strand
AAAAAGTGAGAAAATGGGGTCAGACCCCATTTTCTCACTTTGCATTATAAATTACGTAGCCTAAGGAGGAAATAGATTATGGCCGGGGTGGCAACACGTGATGCTTATGGACAGGAATTAGTTGAGCTTGGTCGCCAGTTTCCAGAAATAGTGGTGCTGGATGCCGATCTCTCGAAGTCAACCAAAACCGCAGATTTTGCTCGTGCCTATCCGGATCGCTTTTTTAATATCGGTATTGCAGAGCAGAATATGGTGGGGATAGCTGCTGGCCTGGCTACCACGGGCAAGGTCGTTTTTGCTTCTAGCTTTGCCGTATTTGCAGCGGGTCGGGCTTTTGAAGTCGTACGAAATTCAGTGTGTTATCCTGCACTTAATGTCAAAATCGCTGCTACCCACGCGGGCGTAACAGTGGGTGAGGATGGTGGTTCTCACCAAGCGATCGAAGATATTGCCTTGATGCGGGTATTACCTAATATGCGAGTAGTTGTCCCTTCTGATGGGATAAGCACTCGCATATTGGTGGCCCAAGCCTATGAGCAACCAGGGCCGGTTTACCTGCGTTTAGGCCGATCCAAGGTGGAAGACATATACGATGGAAACCGCGTTTTTGACCCATCACGAGCCAATGTGCTACGGGAGGGGAATGAGGTTACCTTGGTGGCTTGTGGATTAATGGTCAATGCCGCTTTAAAAGCAGCGGATCAATTGGCACTGGATGGTATTAGAGCAACCGTGCTCGACATGCATACTATCAAACCATTAGATGAAAATACCCTATTACATTGGGCCAAAATCACCGGTGCGGTGGTTACTGCTGAAGAACATAGTGTTATCGGCGGCCTGGGGGGTGCAGTGGCTGAGTATTTAGGCCGCTCCTATCCGACACCAGTGATACCGGTCGGAGTTGCTGACCTTTTTGGCCAATCGGGAACTCCTGATGAACTACTTAAGTACTACGGTTTAACCAGTGAACATATTAGAGCAGCCGCCCAGCAAGCAATAGCTCTTAAAGGAACAAAATAGGCGAGTTACTAAAAGAGTGGATTTGCTAACCGGAAGCCCAGCAAGAGTTTTACTTGCACTTATTAAAGAATGGAATCTTGGGACGCTTAGTTAGCGGATAAACAGGAAAATTATAGATAAATGTAGAACCACCTTGCAAGAGGTGGTTTATTTACTGCATATATAGTATAGGGTAAAATTAGAATCGTTTTAGCTGTTGTTGATGGTAACCCGTTCTGGGACAAGTTTGGAGTGAGAGGATGCTAATCAATATATACAATGTTTCAAAGGTCTATCCCAATGGGGTAAAAGCCTTGAATGATGTATCGCTAAAGATAGACAAGGGTGAGTTTGTGTTTCTCATGGGACAGAGTGGAGCCGGCAAGTCGACCTTGATTAAAATGCTTAACCGGGAGGAATTACCTACTCGGGGTCAAATTTTCTTTGGTTCCCGCAGCATTTTAAGGATGAAGTCGAGCGAAGTTCCTGAGTTGCGTCGCAATATTGGTATGGTGTTTCAAGATTTTAAGCTGCTCGAAACGCGTACCGTAACTGAAAATGTGGCTTTTGCTATGCGGGTGGTAGGTGCCAAGGGGTCGCAGATTAGTCCCCGGGTCAAGGAAGTAATTGAAATGGTAGGTTTAAAAGGTAAAGAGAATTGCCTGCCTTCACAGTTATCTGGGGGCGAACAACAGAGGGTAGGGGTGGCCCGGGCTATCGTTAACCGACCCCAACTAGTGGTAGCCGATGAGCCGACTGGTAACCTGGACTTTGATACAGCGGTCGGCATCCTTGATTTATTATTGGAAATCAATCGCAAGGGGACAACAGTAGTAATTGCTACCCATGCCCGTGAATTAGTAAAACGGATCGGCAAAAGAGTAGTCATGTTAGGTGATGGCCAAATCCTAACTGATTCCCGGTCGGGGGTACCAGCGTGAGTAATCTTAGATTTTATTTTCGCGAAGCCTTTACTTCTCTAAGACGCAATCGGGTATTGTCATTAGCTACCATGTTCACGGTTACCGTGTGTGTATTAGTTCTAGGTATCGCTCTGTTAGTTTATTTAAATACCGGCCACTTTGTTAAACAGCTCGAATCCAATGTTGAAATGGTGGTTTTCCTAGACAATAACCTTTCCCGTACCGAAGTCCAAGCTTTTGCCACCTCCCTGGAAGCTTTACCTGGGGTAGATGATGTTCATTTTACGCCTCGGGAAGAGGCTTTAAAAGAGTTGGAATCCCGTTTTGCTTTGGGGGATGATTATGATCTCCAGGGAACCCTGGGAGGCGACAATCCACTGCCGGATACCTACCGGGTTAAAGCCGCTGACCCCCATCAGGTACCGCAGTTAGCTCAATATATTGAGGTTATGCCTGGGGTGACCAAAATAAGGTATGGTCAGGGTATTATTGATAAAATATTCGCGGTAACGAGGCTGGTTCGTAATGTCTCGTTGGCTTTAGTTATTTTGCTGGGCACCGGAGCAGTCTTCCTGATTGCAAACACCATTAGGCTGGCGATTTTTGCGCGGCGCAAGGAGATTTATCTTATGCGCTTAGTGGGTGCTACTGGTTGGTTCATCCGTTGGCCTTTCTTCATCGAAGGTATTTTCCTTGGCTTTGTCGGCTCAATGATAGCTACGGCATTTGTCTATAGCGGGTATAGTTATCTCCTGGCTAACATTGGCGTCACCTCGGCCTTTTTACCCTTGATCAGTGATCAACAACTGATCGCGCAGCTTATGGGCTCTTTAGTTGGTTGTGGAGTGGTGCTAGGGCTATTAGGGACTTGGATTTCCGTCAATCGTTATCTCAAGGTGTAATTGCTGACTGTTGATTAACGGCACTTAAAAGGAATTATATATTATGAGCAAAACCATGCGTCATCTAACGGCATATTTACTAATGTCCTTAATGCTATTCATCTGTGTTCCGGTTCGAGCCGATGAAATCGGGGATAAACAGCAGGAGCTAAATGCGCTCCAAGCGCAGATACAGGCCAAGAAAAATCTAATCAATAAAGCTCGGGCTCAAGAGAAGAGTGTTACCCAAGCTATTAGTAATCTGGAGAAACAGATAACGAAAGCCCAGAGGGAGATCCAGGTCCTCAGTTCAGCGGTCAGTAAGAAGCAGCTATCGATTGAGCAGACTCAGACCGCGATTAAAGAAAAAGAAGCGGATCTTACGGAACGTAATCGCTTCCTTTCCACCCGTCTGGTACAGATTTTTGAAATGGGAAAGGGCGGCTACCTTGAAGTTATATTAGGTGCTCAGAGCTTCTCGGAAATGCTTACCCGTTTTGATATGTTGGCTACCATTGTCAAGCAAGACACTAGTTTAATAAAAAGTATCGGCCAGGCACGCAATGACTTGGTAGAGGCTAAAAACGAACTAAACAGTCAAAAAAATCAGCTGCTGGAGATACGGAAGGATGAGCAGGAGAAAAAGGTTGAACTAGCTGCTACCTCCGAGGTTAAGCAAGACTACCTCAAACAGGTGCAAAAAGAGCGAAAGAAATATGAACAAGCCCTTAAAGAATTAGAAGCGGAATCATCGCAGTTGCAGTCAATCATTCGCAAACTGCAAAGTGGTGGTAAATATATGGGTACTGGTCAGTTTACTTGGCCGGCTCCCGGCTACAAGCGGATATCATCGGATTATGGCATGCGTTATCACCCGATTCTTAAGGTGCGCAAATTGCATACTGGTATGGATATTGCGGCACCTATGGGGGCGAAGGTTTTAGCTGCCGATGGCGGTAAGGTTATTTATCGGGGGTCATTGGGTGGCTATGGTAATGTTATCATCGTTGATCATGGTGGGGGAATTTCTACCTTATATGCTCATATGTCAGCTTTTATAGCTAAGAATGGTCAGCAGGTAAATCGAGGCGACCAAATCGGTAAAGTCGGTAGTACGGGGTGGAGTACCGGTGCTCACCTGCATTTTGAAGTGCGGGAAAACGGTACACCAGTAAATCCGCACTCTTATGTAAAATAGCAAAATGCTTTAACTAGACTGGTGTATACTTAGGCCAGTCTAGCCATATTAATAGATATTGATAGAAGTGGGTGATAAATTGTTTAAAACACGGGCATCCCGTTCCATCACGGCGGTGTTGGCGATTATCGGATTTATAAGTGTACTGAGCATGGGCTTCCTGTTAGTGGCCAATCCCAATAGTTTAGGTAGTATGGCTGAACTAGTAATGCTGGTTAAACAGGATTCGCTTTATCCACTAAAAACTGAGCCCGCCGTGCAAGGGGCGATGGCTGGTCTGGTTGCTTCCTTGGGTGATCCCTACTCCCAGTATTTAAACCCCAAGGAATTTGAAGAAATGAATATCCGTGTGCAGGGCACCTTCGGCGGCATTGGGGTAGTGGTTGGTGCTGATGAGGACGGGAAGATCAAAGTAATTTCTCCGATAAAGGGTACCCCAGCGGAACGTGCGGGCTTAAAGACGGGGGATATCATCTTCGCGGTGAATGGTGAGAGTACGCGTAATCTAAGTACCGATAAGGTAGTGGAAATGATGCGCGGGGAACCCGGAACAGAACTGCGACTAGTAGTGTTGCGCGGTCAGGAAGAGAAGAGTTTCCGTATTATCCGCCAGATTATCAATGTTCCTTCGGTGGAATGGAAAATGTTAGAGACGACTCCAGCGGCCGGATATATTCGCCTAAACCAGTTTAATTCCCATTCAGACCGCGAAATGTCCGAGGCATTGAAGGCCATCTCCGAACATAAAGCGCAGTCCATAGTACTCGACCTGCGTGATAATCCCGGTGGAGATCTCAATGTGGCAGTTAATATTGCTGACATGTTTATGGAAGACGGTGCTATTGTTATTATTCAGGATGCCAAGGGTAACAAACGTACCTACGAAGCGAAACCTGGTTCGGTAAAATTACCGATGGTGGTATTGATTAATGAAGGTAGTGCTAGCGCTTCCGAAATCCTTTCCGGTGCCCTAAAAGACCATCGTTTGGCGCAATTAGTTGGTGAAAAGTCTTTTGGTAAGGGTTTAGTGCAGACCATCTTCCCGTTACGGGGTGGTGATGCCCTCAAACTAACCACTGATAAGTATTTGACTCCAGCGGGCACGGACATTAATAAGATCGGTATTCAGCCTGACTTTGTGGTTAAGGATACTACTGAGGGTAAAGACCTGCAGTTAAATCGGGCTTTGGAGCTGTTAAGTAAAACTTCAATGTAATTGGTATTATTACGATGAGGTAGTTGATTTTAAAGGCGGGCTTTGGCAACGAAGCCTGCCTTTTCCACCCTTGCTGGGGGGCTATGATTAGCCAGGAGGTTAGATGGACGTAGCGGTCATTAACCTACTAATCCAGGTAGCGTTCCGCTTTAAGGAAGCATTGTTTTCCCCTTTGATGTTAATCATGCTATTAGTGATTGGTTATCAATACTGGCGGTTGGCTCGAGCGGCTATACCGGAGCGGCAATGGGCAATTTGGGTTGGCCTGCGGTTAACTTTGGTCGCTATATTATCAGGGATAGCAATTGGTGTGCTGGGCAGTCTAATCCTGGTTATTACGGGGGTAAATGTCGCCGCTACCGGCCTGGTTTGGCTGTGGTTGGTGGCTTTGGTGTTGATGTTGGCTAGTCCCCGCTATCTTTGCTTTGCCTATGCTGGCGGTTTGGTCGGCATGGTTAATCTGCTTACTGGTTGGCCGAACATGGAGGTTAACCAGTTAATGATTTTAATTGCTACCTTACATTTGTTAGAAGCGCTGCTCATTTATACTGTAGGTGCACGCGCCGCGATGCCAACTTTCATCCGTAATCAGCAAGGCCAGGTGGTGGGGGGCTTTACTCTACAGCAATTCTGGCCATTGCCGTTAGTAGCCGTTATTAGTGGTAATCCCGCCGGGGTGATGCCGGTGTTTCCTGCTTGGTGGCCGCTTTTTGCTTCGGGTGCTGAAGCTTTACAATTAATCGGGGTATTAGCTGTGCTTGGTTATGCTGAGATTACCACTACTGATTCCCCAGTATTGCGAACCCACCGTTCGGCGATTAATCTTATGGCTTACAGCTTGGTATTATTAATCTTGGCCTTGTTATCTTATCAGCTGCCAGGACTTATGTGGTTAGCGGTTATTTTTGCTCCTTTGGGGCATGAGCTCGTGATTTATCTAGGACTGCAACGGGAGGAGCAGGGGAGCCCTCGTTGGGCACCGGTTCAGTGTGGTGTGCGTTTATTATGGGTGATCCCCTCCAGTCCTGCCCAGCGAGCGGGTCTGCAAAGTGGTGATATAATTAATAGTATTGATGGTAAAATCATAAACGCTCCTACTGATCTAAATCAGGCACTAAGCGAAGGTGGCCGAGTAGTAGCCCTAGTAGCTAACCGCGAGGGTCAAGAAATGGCCTTTCTGCTGCGAAGAAAGCACCGCCAGCCCATAGGCATTCTATTAATTCCGGAGGCCGGTGCTAGCGGGTCATACTTGATGCGGCCCATAACTTGGTTCCATCTCTTGTTACCATTGCGGACTCACAAGACTGCTGGATAGATCCAAAGTATTAGCTAATGAATTCTTTAATCACCAGCTAAGGAGATGAAGGACATGCCTGCATTTAAACTGGTATCCAGCTTTGAACCTACTGGTGACCAACCAGAGGCAATTAAACAGTTAACAGCTGGGTTACAGGCGGGGTATACCTATCAAACTTTACTCGGAGTAACCGGCTCCGGCAAGACCCACACCATGGCGCGGGTAATTGAAGCTACTCAGCGGCCAGCCTTGATAATCGCCCATAATAAAACTCTGGCGGGCCAGCTCTATAATGAGTTTCGGGAATTCTTCCCGGAAAACGCTGTAGATTACTTTATCAGCTATTATGACTATTATCAGCCCGAAGCTTATGTGCCGCATACTGATACTTATATCGAAAAAGATTCGTCGATTAATGAAGAGATTGATAAGATGCGCCACTCAGCCACTTCCGCTTTGACTGAACGGCGTGATGTGATAATCATCGCCAGTGTTTCATGCATTTATGGTTTAGGGTCGCCCGAAGAATATCGGGAAATGGTGATCAGTCTGCGCCCCGGCATGAACATCGCCCGCGATACCTTACTAAAACGGCTGGTGGAAAACCAGTATGAACGTAATGAAATGGACTTTCATCGCGGAACCTTTCGAGCGCGGGGTGATGTGGTGGAGGTATTCCCCATTGGGAAGAGTGAGAGTGCCTTGCGTATCGAGTTCTTTGGTGATGAGATTGAACGCATCCTGGAGTTCTCCCCCTTAACCGGAGAAATTGCCGGTAAACGGGCGCATGTTTACATTTATCCAGCTTCCCATTATATTGCGAGCCGGGAGCATATGCTGCAAGCGGCAGTTGATATCGAACAGGAACTGGAGCAGGAATTGACCGCGATGACCGCAGCGGGCAAGCTACTGGAGGCTCAGCGCTTAGGGCAACGCACGCGTTTTGATCTCGAGATGATACGGGAGATTGGGGTTTGTAAAGGGATCGAGAATTACTCGCGTTACATTACTGGCCGCTTGCCAGGTGAACCGCCCTTTACCTTGATTGATTTTTTCCCCGAGGATTTCATTATCTTTATCGATGAATCTCATATGACTATTCCGCAGATTGGCGCCATGTTTGAAGGTGACCGTTCGCGTAAAAGAAACCTGGTGGATTATGGCTTCCGGTTGCCCTCGGCCATGGATAACCGGCCGCTTACCTTTACTGAGTTTGAAACCCGGGTGAAACAGGCAGTGCTGGTTAGTGCCACCCCAGGCGCCTATGAATTGCAGCACTCCGCCCAGGTGGTGGAGCAAATAATACGTCCTACCGGACTGGTCGACCCCCAGGTGGAGGTACGCCCCACTGCTGGGCAAATTGATGACCTGATGGCGGAAATCCGTGACCGGGTAGGACGAGGTCATCGAGT
>JBLNAS010000026.1:0-2595 GCA_050259475.1 Methylocystaceae bacterium | reverse complement strand
ATCTATGAAAATTATCCGTTTTGGTTCACCTTTTTTACTAGTCTCGGCTTTCGAGTCGAGTTATCAAAGGTCTCATCCCGTAGTCTATATTCCCTGGGCAGCGATACCATTCCCTCGGAATCAGCTTGTTATCCGGCCAAAATGGTACATGGGCATATTGCAGATTTAATTAGTCGGGGAGTAAAAACTATCTTCTACCCTTCTATCATTCATGAAAAGCAAGAACAGGAGGCAGCGAATAATTGTTTTAACTGCCCCATGGTTATTTCCTATCCCGATGTTATAAACAACAACATGGATATACTACGGGAGACAGGGATTAACTACCTTAATCCGTTTCTGCCTTTTGATAATCAGGAACGCTTAAGTGAGCGTTTGTATGAAGAGTTATCAAATAGGGGTATCAGTAAGCAAGAAATACACCGCGCGGTGGTAGCAGCCAGGAAGGAAGATAGCAAATTCCATCATGATATACAAAGTAAAGGCCAAGAAGTGCTGGATCTACTGAAAGAGACTGGTCAACAGGGAATTGTTCTGGCCGGTCGGCCTTACCATTTAGATCCTGAGATCCATCATGGGATTCCCGCTATGATTAATAATTATGGACTGGCGGTATTAACCGAAGATGCTATCGCTCATTTAGCAACGGTTGAAAGACCGCTCCGGATAGTGGATCAGTGGATGTATCATTCACGCTTGTACGCCGCTGCTAGCCTGGTAGCTAGCCGCCCGGAATTAGAACTGATCCAGTTAAACTCTTTTGGCTGTGGTCTAGATGCTATAACCACTGACCAAGTGCAGGAAATCTTAAACCAGAACGGCAGGACTTATACTAATCTCAAAATTGACGAAGTAAGTAATTTAGGAGCGGCTAGAATTAGGGTCAGGTCTTTGCTCTCAACCATGAAAGCACATAGAAGTTCAGAAACCAAGTCCTTGGAGCAAAGGAGGCCGACGGTCAACCGAGTCCCCTTTACCAAGCGGATGAGAGCTGAACACCTAATTCTCTGCCCACAAATGGCACCGATTCATTTTGAGCTTTTAGAGCCGGCGTTCCATTCTGCAGGCTACCAATTAAAGATGCTGCCGGAAGCAGACCGGGGAGCGATTGAGACTGGTCTAAAATATGTAAACAATGATGCTTGTTATCCGTCGATTATAGTTATCGGACAACTGCTGCAAGCCCTGCAATCGGGTAAATACGATTTGCATAATACTTCGTTAATTATTTCCCAGACTGGGGGAGGATGTCGAGCAACCAACTATATCGGACTACTCCGCAAAGCACTGATTGAAGCTGGCTATAAGGATATCCCGGTAATATCAGCTAATCTGACGGGAATGGAGGAAAACCCTGGGTTTAAAGTCACCCGCCCTCTTATCAAGGGAGCTTTGGACGCTCTGGTGTATGGAGATCTCCTGATGAGGGTGTTGCATCGCATCAGGCCCTATGAAAAAATACCTGGATCGGCTAATCTATTGTACCGGAAGTGGATAGAGCGCTGTAAAGAACAGCTAATCAGTGGTAATAGCCGTAAATTCAGAGAGAACATTTATGGCATAGTTAATGATTTTGATCGCTTAGAAATCTTGGGTACTCCCAAGCCTAAGGTAGGGGTAGTGGGTGAGATTCTGGTCAAATACCATCCTGCTGCCAATAACAACCTGGTTACATTGCTTGAGAGTGAAGGCGCGGAAGTGGTAGTTCCGGATATGTTAGATTTCTTTTTATACTCAATCTATGACAATGTTTTTAATTATAAGTACTTGGCAGCAACTAGACGACAATACTTAACTGCCAAGTTTACTATTTGGTATTTTGAATATTGTCGGCGTCATGCAAAAAAAGCATTGATGGCCAGTAGGCGCTTTATACCGCCACAATTGATTTATGAGCAAGCTAAAACTGCCAGTGAGGTACTGAACTTGGGACACCATACAGGTGAAGGCTGGCTTTTAACTGCGGAAATGATTGAACTCATTGAAATGGGAGCTCCTAACATTGTATGTGTACAGCCATTTGGCTGCTTGCCCAACCATGTTACTGGCAAAGGCATGATGAAAGAACTGAAAAGGCAGTACCCGCAGGCCAACATTACGGCTATTGACTATGACCCCGGGGCCAGCGAAGTGAACCAGCTTAATCGAATTAAGCTGATGCTGGCTGGAGCCACTAAAGCAATGTTAAACAGTTACGATGAAGTAGCTGCCGTTAATGATCAGGCAACTCAGCCCAGCTATAGCCAGACATTAGCTTTGCAGGGCAAAACCTGTCATAAAAGTATATCTGGTTAGCCAGAGGCCGTTAGTAATGGAATGTATTAACCTAATAAAGATGTATTCTGAAAGTTATGTTCAAGTTGAATACGTTACCCAGTTGTCGAACCAAAGCGTATCAAGGTATACTGGTTTAGTTGCCAATGGAAATTAACAGCAGAACCAAATTAAGGATTTTAAGGTTAGAAAATATTGCAGGTAATACGTATGGCAGCTATTTGGGGGGAGCTTTTAAGTGGGCATAATGGATGTAATAGCGCGAAGTTTTTTTTCGATGACCGGTTGGCGGGTAGAGGGGAGACTACCTGATGAGATCAA
>JBLNAS010000025.1:0-3443 GCA_050259475.1 Methylocystaceae bacterium | reverse complement strand
GAGCAAAAAAGCTTTGATAATTGGTTGCGGAAATTATTAGATAAGTAATTTTGTGCCTAATTAAGCTAAATGGATTCTAAACTTAGACCGAATACATGCAGGTAGGGTTTTTACTCCTAATGGAGCTTAAGCAGATTTAGACAGGGTATTATTTTAAAAACGGGGGTTAGTACATAATTGAGCAGAAAAAAAGCCCGGGAAGCTGTATTAATGACATTTTACCAAACTGATATTGCCGGGGCCGACCCTAACCAAGCTTTGGTGGCTTCCCTGGAATATCTGGAGCAGGACCAACAAACTGTTTTTACGCCGGAAGAGCGTACTTACGCGCAAGATCTCGTTAAGGTAGTAATAGATAAACTAGCCCAAGCTGATGAATTGGTTTCTCGCTATTTAAAAGAGTGGAAACTGGAGCGGGTGGCAGCCATGGATCGAGCTGTTTTACGGGTAGGTACAGCAGAAATGCTGGGCGGGCAATTACCCCCGGCAGTGGTAATAAATCAAGCGATTGACTTAGCTAAAAAATATGGGGATGAGAAGTCAGCACCCTTTGTTAATGCAGTACTGGATAACATTCGTGAGGAAATTAGCCACGTTAGCTCTGAGGAACAATCGACTTCTTTGGATTAAGGAGTGTTAGGTGAGCGAAATTGTCATTTAACGCGAGGTAATATAGTATTTAGGTTTGTTTTCCGAGATTATTTATCTAAAGTCGAAATGTTTCGTGCGGGGAGGAAATGGCTTTGTCCCTGTTTGAGCCTATGCCAGCTTTGAGCGTTTCGGAGCTGGCCTTAATTATTAAGGATAATCTAGAATCTGACCTGCGGCTGATTAACCTATGGGTCAAGGGAGAAATAGCTGATTTTAAGCTGCACCGAGCCAGTGGTCATTGCTATTTCACTTTGAAGGATGAATATGCTCTGCTGCCAGCGGTTATGTTTCGGAAAAAGGCGCAGACCATGGATTTTCAGCCCGAAGATGGGTTAACCGTGTTGGCTCGTGGCAGCATTGGCGTCTATGAGAAGAGTGGACGTTACCAACTTTACATTGAGGAAATGGAACCTTACGGTTTAGGGCAACTCGCTTTGCAGTTAGAGCAATTAAAAAAACGTCTAGAAACCGAAGGCTTATTCCGAGTTGATCGTAAAAGAACTTTACCTGTTATGCCACAGGTAGTGGGGTTGGTTACTTCTCGTGATGGTGCCGCAGTCAAAGACATTTTGCGGGTGGTCTACACCCGATATCCTGGTATCGAAGTTTGGTTGGCACCAGTTTTAGTCCAGGGTCTGGAAGCCCCAGCTTCTATTGCCCGCGGGATTGCCGACCTGAGTAATTGTCCGGAAGTGGATGTAATTATTGTGGGGCGCGGCGGTGGCTCTTTTCAGGACCTGATGGCGTTCAATAGTGAAGAAGTCGTGCGGGCGGTAGCTGCTAGCCGGGTACCATTAATTTCTGCAGTTGGGCATGAAGTGGATACCACCCTCTGTGATCTGGCTGCTGATGTGCGGGCAGCGACGCCGACCCAAGCGGGGGTGTTGGTAGTACCAGAATTATCACGCCTGCGGACGGATTTGCGCCAGTTGAGCCAACGTATGTGTAAAGCTATTGATGATTATGAGGCTAAGAAGCAAATAGAATTGGATACAATATCGGCTAATCGGATGTTAGCAGAACCCGAAAATGTATTACTACCGCGACAGGAGCAGCTGCAGCGAATTCTGGCATCGCGGGTCTTTCAGGAGCCGGAAACGCTGCTGGCGGGGATTGTCGAGCGTCTACAAACTTGGAGTGAACGCTTGCGTTTGGTTAGCCGCCAAGCCGAAGAAAAGCGAGATCAAGAGTTGGCCAGCCTCGCTGCGCAGCTAGATGCCTTAAGTCCTTTAAAAGTCCTGGGGCGGGGATATACATTGATCAGTTCACCGACAGGTTCCTTGATTAAAAGCAGTCAACAGGTAACCGGTGGTGATGAGGTCAGCGTACGCTGGCATGATGGCGAGGCCACGGCAGTGATTGGTGTCGTCGAAAGGAGTGAACTGGTAACATGAGTAAGCAAGAAATAAGTTATGAGCAAGCCATCAAGGATCTAGAGCAGATAGTACGCACTCTTGAAGAAGGTAAATTACCCCTTGATGAAGCCATAAAGTCATTTGCCCAGGGAGTAGAACTGGCAGGTTTTTGTGGGCAGCAGTTAGCTACTGCTCGTGGTCGGGTCCGGGAATTGGTTGCAACCCTGGAAGGGTATTCACTGCTGGAATCAGAATTAGATATATAGTTAATTCTTAAGTAATCGATATTAGGCGGCTCCAGGAAAGGCGGGTTAGGGCAATTATTGAATTTGAAAAGTTATATCAACAAAAAAAGGTGCTAATTGAAAATTCATTACCGCTGTATCTTCCTGGCCAAGATGCCGAACCTTCAGTCATTGCTCAGGCAATGAGCTATGCTGTACTTAATGGTGGCAAACGCTTACGGCCAATTTTGCTAATGGAAGCTGCCACCTTAAATAATGGTGGTGAAGAGTTACTACCAGCCGCCTGCGCCCTGGAATATGTTCATAGTTATTCACTGGTACACGATGATTTGCCAGCGATGGATGATGATGATCTAAGGCGGGGGAAACCTACTTGCCATAAGGTATTTGGTGAGGATATTGCTATCCTAGCGGGAGATGGCTTGTTAACCCTAGCTTTTGAGTTATTAGCTAAAATAAAGGCACCGGCAGATAATGTCTTGCAGGCTTTAAGATTTCTAGGATGGGCAGCAGGATGGCAGGGTATGGTTGGCGGACAGGTTATGGATTTATCTGCCGAAGGCCAAGTGCTTTCACGGCAGGCACTAGATCAGATGCATTGTAAAAAAACTGGAGCCTTGATTAAAGCATCGTTGCAAATTGGGGGCATACTAACATCAGCTTCCAGGCAGCAATTAGCTGCCTTAGACAACTATGGGGAAGCCTTAGGTTTAGCGTTCCAAATAACAGATGACGTGCTTGATGTAGCGGGTAATGAACAGTTATTAGGTAAGCCAATTGGTAGTGATGCTAAAAACCATAAGCCGACATATGTTGCGCTTTATGGTTTACTAGCAGCTCAAAAGCTTGCCGAGCAACAAACCAGTCAAGCCATTTCAGCCTTGAATGATTTTGGTGCCGAAGCTAATTTCCTGCGTGATCTGGCCCAAGCCCAGCTTACCCGTCAATTTTAATAAAATGAGAAAATGGGGTCTGACCCTAAATTATCATTTTTGGGGTCAGAATGAATGGTAATAGATAACAGTGTGCAGAAACCCAGTTTTCGTGTTATAATTTATCTCCATGAATTGATGAGATGGTGGAAGGTTGCAGTATTCTAGTCAATCCTGTCGGTATCGAAAACGGGCCTAAAAATCCGTTAAGGGCACAGCGATGAAACTTCTGGTGTCGGCTTGAGGCGCCCAGCCTGGGG
>JBLNAS010000024.1:0-4021 GCA_050259475.1 Methylocystaceae bacterium | reverse complement strand
ATCAGGTTCCCAAGTCGAGATATCATAGAAATTCAGAGAATTATCACCAGTCAGCTCAAAGTACTTAGGATCAGCAAATCCACCACTGGTACCAATGAAAGCCACAGGCTTTACCTTATGTTCCGCAAAGGTATTGGTAAGTAGGGCGGCATCAGATACGTAGGATACCATCATAATAACGTCTGGATTAGCCTTCTTAGCCTTCAGGACTACTGGGGTCAAATCTGAAGAGTTAGAAGGATATGGCTCTTTCATAACGATTTGGAGGCCGGCTTCAGGCAGATACTTTTCCCAACCGCGAGCAGCACCCTGCCCCCAGGCGGTATTTTCATAGATGAGGCCGACGGTTTTAACCGGAGTATTATTTTTTGTTGCCATGTCCACGATAAACTTGACCTGATCGCGGTTTCTCCAGGTGGTTTTCTCCGCTAGACGGAAGACATTTTTAAAACCACGTTCGGTTATGGAGTCTTCAGAAGGTACATCTACGAAATAGGGGATTCCATATCTTTCAGCTACCTCTGTCGACGGTACTGCTACACCACTCTGATAACAACCAGTAAGCATTTTTACTTCTTCCATGGTGATCAAGCGTTCGGCTTCAGCTACCCCAGTAGCTGGATCACCTTTACTGTCAGCATAAACCATGCTGATTTTGGCACCACCCATGGCCTTAATACCACCAGCAGCATTGATTTCTTCAATCGCTAGATCACGTGCCTGCTGCCCAATCTTACCCAGAGGCGCAGCCGAGCCTGACAGTGGTAAAATGGTACCAATCTTAATATCATCTACTTTTTTATCACCAGAACCACTTTTGCTTCCGCCACATCCCACAAACAAGGAAGCTACCATAGCTAAAACTAATACTAATACCAGGCCTCTTCTTTTCATTAATATTGACCTCCTTACAAAATTTCTGACAACCCATAGTAACTGACGTTTAGATTTCTAACTACCACCTTCCCTACACGGTATTTTTATTTAGCTGCAGACACATATTAATTAGTAATTCTCTTGTCTACACATAATACAAAGCTTTAGCCTGATCCCTGATTTCTTGACGGAAATCGGGGTGGGCTATACTAATCAATGCTTCCATTCGCGCTTTTACCGTCTTGCCTTTAAGGTGAGCGATGCCATATTCAGTCACCACATAATCGACGTCATGGCGGGAGGTGGTCACAGCAGTGCCTACTTTAAGGCCAGCCACAATCCGACTGAGTGTACCTTTAGCAGCAGTTGAAGGCAGAGCAATAATGGATTTTCCGCCCCGTGAACGAGCCGCTCCTCGAATAAAATCCACCTGTCCGCCCACGCCGCTAAACTGACGAGGCCCCAAGGTATCGGCAGCGACCTGACCTAAAAGATCCACTTCCAAAGCTGAATTAATAGATATCATATTGTCATGACGCATGATTACAAAGGGATCATTAACATATTCTTCGGGGTGCATCTCAATAATGGGATTTTCATGTACCCATTTATATATCTTAGAAGTGCCCATAATAAAGGTAGACACAATTTTATCAGGATGCAGAGTCTTGCGCTTGCAATTGATAACACCGTTCTCTACCAGTGGTATTACCCCGTCGGAAAACATTTCGGTATGGATACCTAGATCAGCTTTATTACCCAGGAAGGTAAGTACTGCATCTGGTATACCGCCGATTCCCATCTGCATGGTCGCTCCATTGGGGATCAAGGAGGCGACATGGCTGCCGATTTCCTTTTCGATTTCACCAATCGGTAAGGGTTCATTGATAATAAGCGACCGGTCGCTAGGAATGAAGTAATCAATCTCATCTACCTTGATAAAGGAGCGGCCATAGGTGCGCGGCATATTAGGGTTAACTTCTGCCAGCACTATATCCGCTGCCTTGACAGCAGCCAGGGTATAATCGACATTGATCCCTAGGCTGACATAACCATGCGCATCCGGTGGACTTACGGTAACTAAGGCTACATCAAGCGGTAGCACCCGCTCAGTAAAAAAGCCTGGAGTTTCAGAGATGAACGCAGGAGTATAATCAGCGCGGTCTTCATAGAAAGCTTGACGAGTATTAGGTCCTAAGAAAAAACCATTATGGCGGAAGGATTTTTCCATTCCTGGCTGTACATATAGAGCTTTACCTTTGGCCACCCGGTGCACGATCTCGACATCACATAGAGAATCAGCTCTGGCTACCATTGCCTCGACCAATGCTTGGGGCTCGCTGCAAGCATGACCCAAAATTACCCGGTTACCTGACTTGATACATTTGACCGCTTCTGGTGCGGATACAATCCGGCTCGTATAATAGTCATACCATCTCACAGCCAGCCAACACCTTTCAAAAGTATTTGTGCATAAAGATTCAAGTAATTGCTATTTAGTTGAATCTAATGCACTTTTCGTTCCAGCTAATCATTATTAGGTTCAAAACACCTATTTTTAGGTCATTCTCCTACATGCAGAGCTCTTACCTTGGTTGAAAACTGATGCATTATCGGTTCACTATGTTTGCAATTGTGCAACCAATGACGTAGTTCTAGATATCTCAAGGCACTGAAGCAAAAACGCCTCACCGAACCATAATCGGTTCAGTGAGGCGTTTAGATTCAGAATCTATTAGTGATTAAAGTTTAGTCCATAGCGGGCAGCTTTTCTAACCA
Organism: Methylocystaceae bacterium; assembly: GCA_050259475.1. Taxonomy (GTDB): domain Bacteria; phylum Bacillota; class Syntrophomonadia; order Syntrophomonadales; family JBLNAA01; genus JBLNAA01. The sequence goes on along the minus strand of JBLNAS010000024.1, from coordinate 1,366 downwards.
CCGTGGTCTGACTAACATTCAAAGCGTGCGCTACCTTGCGCGAACACCCATATTTTCTGATATAACTTCTCAATATATCACTCTCAAAGTTCTCCACTGCTAAATGGAAATCCATACTCTCGATATTACTAACATCGGGTTTCTGCACCTCTCCATGTTGATCATTGATTTGATAAATGGTATCCCCCGAAGTAGTTACCATAGCATTCTCAATAACATTCTTTAACTCTCTTATATTGCCAGGCCAATCCATTAACACTAACTGATTCATTAGTGAAGAAGCAATTCTTTTCTTAAGACCGTACTTATCATTAATCTGATTGACAAAGTATTCAACCAGTACTGGAATCTCCTCTTTACGTTCACGAAGAGGTGGTACCTTTAGTGGTACCACATTGAGCCGATAGAGCAAATCTTCTCGAAACTCCTTATTTCTGCTCATATCCCATAAGTCTTTATTAGTAGCTGTGATAATTCGCACATCAATCGGAATGGGTATCGTTCCGCCAACTCGAACTATCTCGTTCTCCTGTAAAACCCGCAATAACTTACCTTGGAGATTGAAAGATAAATCACCGATTTCATCTAAAAACAGTGTTCCCCCCGAAGCCAATTCAAATATACCTCGCTTGCCCTTACGGCTGGCACCAGTGAATGCCCCAGAATCATAACCAAATAGTTCAGACTCGAGCAGGTTATCGGGGATAGCAGCACAATTTATCCTGATATAAGCTTTATCTTTGCGGCTACTCTGATTATGCAATTCCTGAGCAATTATCTCCTTACCCACCCCTGACTCACCAAGAATCAGTACCGTGGAATCAACTTTGCCCAAGTGGACAACTAAACTCATAATATTCTTCATCTTTTCCGAGGCAATAACCATCTGCCCGGAAGTTTCGTATTGTATCTTTTTTAACTCCCGCTGAAAATGCTGGGATAATTCCGTAGCGCAAGCAATTTCCTGTTGCAAGCGATCCAATTCAGTAATATCTCGCCCGTTAGTAAGTATCTGCACCAACTCACCATGGCGGTCAAATATCGGGTTACCGGTTACCAACATATACTTGCCATCTCGAGTCTTCTGGGTAAAGGTAACGGTTTTACCAGTTTTAATAACCTCCAAGGTTGCAGACCGATCGAAAAAACCTTCACTAACTAATTCAGATATTGGTCTACCAACTATTTCTTCAGATTGTATGCCAGTAATTCTGGTATAAGCTTGGTTAAGGCGTAATACTGTGCCTTTAGCATCACAGACAAAATAGCTATCAAACGAAGCATCAATGGTAGCTTCTAGCTCAGATACCCACTCGTAAAACTGTTTAGCTAATTTCAGCTTACTGGCCACTCCTAAAAATTCCTG
>JBLNAS010000023.1:0-2983 GCA_050259475.1 Methylocystaceae bacterium | reverse complement strand
TATCCAGCTTAAACTTAAACTTTTTCATTCTCTATTCTCCAAACATTCGCAGATATTCGTTCAGTACCAAATTCATATCTGATTTTTCTTCTATACCTTGACGTAAAAACTGTTCCATGCTGGGGTAATGGTTGATTGCTTCATCAATACTAGCATTACTGCCTTTTTTATAAGCACCGATTTCAATTAAGTCTTTGGCCTCCTGATACACAGCTAGCATACTGCGGAAACGGGTAGCATAATTTTGGTGCTCAGTTGAAATCACATCTCCCATACAACGGCTAACACTCATTAATACATCAATGGCCGGATACCTTCCTAGTGAAGCAATATCACGGCTAAGTACTATGTGGCCATCAATAATTCCTCTTACTGCATCGGCTACTGGTTCATTCATATCATCACCTTCAACCAAAACGGTATAGAGACCAGTAATGCTACCGTGAGCTGAGGTTCCCGCTCGTTCCAACAACCGAGGTAAACTGGCAAACACTGAAGGGGTATATCCACGAGTAGCAGGTGGTTCTCCTATAGCCAGACCTACCTCGCGTTGAGCTAGGGCAAAACGAGTTAGGGAGTCCATTAACAGCAGGACATTATGACCCTTATCACGATAATACTCTGCAACTGAAGTTGCTAAATTAGCACCTTTAATACGGACTAAGGCAGGTTGATCAGAAGTAGCTACTACCACTACAGAGCGTTTTAAACCATCTTCTCCAAGATCCTTTTCCAAAAACTCGCGGACTTCACGACCCCGCTCACCGATTAAACCAATAACATTGATATCGGCATTGGTATTACGTGCGATCATGCCAAGCAAAGTGCTCTTACCTACACCACTACCAGCAAATATGCCCATCCGCTGACCTTGACCAATAGTTAATAAGCCATCAATTGATCTAATTCCTACCGTTAAAGCTTGGGATATACGTCTTCGCTCCAGTGGGTTGGGAGCGCGGTTGGAAACTGGGTAACTGGTTTCACGGTCTAAAACTCCCTTATCATCAATAGGATGACCGAGACCATCCAGCACTCGACCGACCATGCCGTACCCAACATTAACCTCCAGCTTTTTACCGGTAGCGTAGATCTCGCATCCCGGGCTTATACCCTCCATTTCACCTAATGGCATCAATAGAGTGCGGTTACCACGAAAGCCTACAACTTCTGCGGGTATCAAGGTCATATCGAAATGAGGATTTTTTATGTAACAAAGCTCTCCTAACGCTGCTCGAGGCCCCTGGGCTTCAATGGTTAATCCCACCACTTGTGATATACGTCCCCGCATAGTAAAAGAATTTACTTCTTTTACTACCTGTAGGTACTTGTCAACTTTAAAAAGCGGCTCAGGCATGATTTACCACTTCCCTAACAGCATCCTCAACATTAATACGCCGAGTTTGCAGTCGAGCATCAACGATTCCCTTTTCTGTCTCTACCAGACAACCACCAAGTTCAATTCTACGATCACTCTCAACGACTACGTCGCCCAAGTTTTGATCTGGTTCAATCAATTGCGGCACAAAATATTTAACGGTATCGGCATCGTCAGGATTAACCATAACCCTGACGTTGTTAGCCTCTCCAGCTAATTTCAAGGCTTCTCGTACTATATCCAGAATAATTGACGGGTCGGTTTTAACCTCCCGAACCAATATTTTCTCTGCCACTGAAAGTGCTAATTGCACAATATCAGGTTCGGCCGAGCGAACAATAGCAATTTTCTCTTTGGCCGCTGAAGATATCAGCTGTTCTGATTCATTCCGCGCCTTTTTTCTTTGCTCTTCGGTTTCTCGAAAGGCTATTTGTAGCCCTTCTCGATGACCCTGGTCCAATGCTACCGTTTTCATTTTTTCTGCTTCCTGTTTCGCATCAGCCATAATAATTTGCGCTTCTTCACGGGCATTGCTAATTAACACCGTAGCTTCACCACGGGCTCGTTCCAGAATCTCTATTACCATTTCTTCAGTTTCATTTAAAATTCTTTCAGTTTCTTCACGCAGGTTAGAAATCTGCTCCTCCGGATCTGGTTCTGGATTAGATAAATCTTCTATTTCATCTTCCATAGTTAGTAAAGAATTTTCACTGGCTAACTCCTCATCATCGATGAGAAAGCCTACCTCTTCACCCACCATGGTATAATTCTGGTCAACCACTAGGCGTTCGGCTTTAATTATGCTAGACAATAATCTCATCCCCTCCACCACGGGCAACCACAATCTCACCAGCATCCTCTAGTTTACGGATAATATTAACTATCCGCTGCTGAGCATCTTCCACATCTCTAAGCCGAACGGGTCCCATAAACTCCATATCCTCTCGTAGCATATCGGATGCTCGTTTGGACATGTTGCGGTAAATCTTTTGTGCCACTTCGTCGCTGGCACCTTTGAGTGCCATAGCTAAATCCTGCGACTCAACTTCTCTTAATACTCGCTGTACTGACCGGTCATCAATATTCACAATGTCTTCAAAGACAAACATCAGCTTCTTAATTTCTTCAGCTAATTCAGGATCTTGTACTTCTAAGGCTTCCATGATGGTCTTTTCAGTTCCTCGGTCGACCCGATTTAGGATTTCTACCACGGATTTTACACCGCCCGCAATAGTCAGTTCTTGCGGTACCACCGATGATAATTTGCGTTCCAGTACTCGTTCTACTTCTTTTACAATTTCCGGAGAAGTAGTGTCCATTAAAGCCACTCTTCGCGCTACATCCGCTTGTCGATCCGGCGATAAGGCAGAAAGAATAATCGATGATTTATCGGCATCCATATAAGCCAAGATGAGAGCAATGGTTTGTGGATGCTCACCTTGAATGAAATTTAATATCTGCGATGGCTCAGTCTTCTTGATAAAGTCGAAAGGTCTTACGGTCAAAGATGCCGATATACGGCCAATAATTTCAATTGCTTTGTCAGCCCCCAGGGCTTTTTCCAATATGTCTTTAGCGTAGTCAATGCCACCTTGGGCAATAAAT
>JBLNAS010000022.1:0-4833 GCA_050259475.1 Methylocystaceae bacterium | reverse complement strand
CCGGTTGCATAGCCTAGAGCTTCAGCAATAGCTACCCGAATTGCCGGAGCGATCTGGGTTATTACTACGGTATCCGGATCAGCTACTGCGGCCAGGAATTCGTCAAGCTGTTCGACTTCATTGATCGCACCAACGGGACAAGCGTGGATACATTGCCCACACATTACGCAAGCACTATCAATCAAATCTTTACCCAATGCAGGTACAACCATAGCATGATGACCGCGCTTTTCCACGCCTAGGGCATTAACCGTCTGAATTACCGTACAAGCATCAACACAACGTTTGCAGAGAACACACTTACTAGGATCACGCATCAGTGATGGCGTGGAGAAATCAAGCGGGAGATTACGCTCCTTAACTTCAAACGGCAACTGCCGTATGTTGTACTCGGCCGCCAAATCTTGTAATTCACATACCCCATTGCGGATACAGTGTAAGCAATCCTGAGGGTGATGCGAAAGAATAAGTTCCAATATTGTCTTCCTGGCGGTAATAACCTGGGCGGAATTAGTGTTAACCACCATTCCTTCCATAGCTGGAGCGGCACAGGCCGCTTGCATTAATCTATTTCCTTCCACCTCAACCACACATACCCGGCAGTTAGCCTTGACCGCCTGGTCGGGGTGAAAACATAAGGTTGGAATACGGATACCGGCTTCCTGGGCAGCCTTTAATAAGGTTGAACCTTCCGGTACCGATACCTGCATACCATCAATTGTAAGGTTAATATTTGCCATGTTTTTTCACCCCTCCCTTATCTAAATTTAGCTTCATAGTCAGCAGCAAAGTGTTCCAAGGTGGTCAAAACCGGTGCCGGTGCGGCCTGGCCAAGTCCACATAAACAAGCCACCGACATTACCCGACCCAGCTTTTTAATCAGTGCCACATCGGAGGCCGAGCCATGACCGGCATTAATTTTTTCAACTAGTTCATTCATCCGCATGGTACCTTCACGACATGGCGCGCACTTACCACAGGATTCTTCTTCGAAGAAATAAGTTATTGCCGTCATCACATCAACCAGATCACGGGTTTCGTCCAAGACAAATACTGCTCCCGAACCGAGAGTAGCACCCACCGCAGCCATAGTATCAAAGGCTATTGGAGTATCAAGCAGTGCTTCCGGCATAAACCCTCCGGAGGTACCACCAACTTGAACCGCTTTGAATTTCTTGCCGCTAGGAATTCCACCGCCGAGCTGATAAATAACCTCCCGCACCGTTACATTGGTGGGGACTTCAAAGAAAGTCTTGTTATTAATGTCACCGGTCAAGGTCAATACCTTGGTGCCAGGATACTTGGGATGACCGATAGCGGCATACCAAGCAGCACCCTTTTCCACAATTACCGGGATCGCAGCAAAGGTCTCGACGTTGTTAACAATCGTCGGTTTGCCCCAAAGGCCAGAAACCGGGGGATATGGTGGTTTGAACCTCGGCTCACCACGATTACCCTCAATCGACTCGATTAAAGCAGTCTCTTCACCGCAGACATAAGCCCCAGCACCCATACGGACTTCGATATCAAAGTCACCCAGCACTCCTTTGGCTTTAGCCTGAGCGGCGGCGGCGCGTAGCAGCTCTATCACCCAGGGATACTCACCGCGACAATAGATGTAACCCTTTTTTGCCCCGATAGCATAACCACAAATGGCCATACCTTCAAACAACGAATGCGGGTCATTTTCCATAATGAGACGATCCTTATAGGTACCAGGCTCACCTTCATCGGCATTGCAAACCACATACTTCTCATCAGCCTGTGCTCGATAGGCAAATGACCATTTCTGCCCGGCATTAAAGCCGGCACCACCTCGGCCACGCAGGCCGGACTGTTTAATTAATTCAATTAAATCAGTCTGACCTTGACCCTTGGCCTTAGTCAGTGCTTGGTAACCCCCGACATTGATATATTCATCAACCTTTAGGGGGTCAATCTTGCCATAATTGCGCAATACAATGCGTAGCTCTTCGGCCATTTTGATGACCCTCCTTTCTTATTGGTACTCAGCTAACATCGCTGGTACTTTAGCCGGGGTAACACCAGTTAACGGTTTTCCATTGATGGTTACTACCACACAATCCTGACACTGTCCGACACATTGGGTGAACTCCAGGGCAAACTTGCCATCACTGGTAGAATAACCCATTTTAACCCCCAATTCTCTTTCGAAAGCTTCAACTACCGCTGCCGCTCCGGCTATGTGACAGGGGGCGCTTTCACAAATACGGACAACATTTTTACCTCGAGGCCGCACCGAAAACATGGAATAGAATGTTGCTACCCCATAGGCCTGGCAAACCGGCAAACCCAGTAATTCTGCTGCCGCGATAATTGCCTCCTCAGGAAGGTAACTGAATTGCCGCTGAATCGCATGATAGGCTTCAATCAAGCCACCTGGAACATCTTTAAACCCAGCAATAATCTCCCGATAATCTGTCATATTTACCTTCACCTCCTCATCCCTCTACATTTCTCTCCCCGTTTTTTTCTTTAACCTCTCCCCTACCTGTTTGTCTACTTTCTTTGGGTCATAGCTAATTCATTATTGGCGAGACTGAATCCTGCTGCCAAACCCAGCTTCACCACTTTTTTCTATCTACATAAAACGCTATACAACGCGTTACTTAGCCTTTTTTATGTCGTTTTTTCAACTTTTCTGCTGGTAAAACCTTGGCGATTTTAGCCAAAAACAAAAACCCCTCCTAAAATGGAGGGGTTAAATTTATTAACTTTAGTATTATCTATTTAAGAATTAGGCGGCAGCACCCTTTTTGCTGCTAGCGGCAGCTGCTTTCGCCGGGCGCAGGTAACAGAGATAATAGATGCCAGCGACACAGATGGCACCACCAACAATGTTACCAAGGGTTACGGGGATCAGATTATTCATGAAGAAGTTACTATAGGTAAAAAGGGTGGGATCAAATTTAGCAGCAGTAGCCAGTTCCGGAGCTGCATTAGCAATAGTGATACCCATAGGGATAAAGAACATATTAGCTACACTATGCTCAAAGCCACTGGTAACGAAGGCCATGATCGGGAAGAAGATGGCAAAGATCTTACCGATAGTGTCTTTAGCGGTTAAGGCCATCCATACCGCCAGACATACTAGCCAGTTACATAAGATTGCGCGCAGGAAAGCAGCACTCCAGGTCAGGGTTAGCTTACCTTTGGCAATAGCCAGAGCTTTGGTACCGACAGCGGTAAGTGCCATGGCACCTTGAGCATCAGGTCCAACCCAGTAATTTCCGCCAAAGATGATGTAAACCAAGAGTACCGACCCAACAAAGTTAAAGATAAAAACTACAACCCAGTTGTATAGCAACTTGCCCCAGCTGGTCTCGCCATTAAAGGCAGAAATCGCTAGAAACATGTTGTTGCCGGTAAAGAGTTCAGCCCCAGCAATAACCACCAGCATGAGTCCTACGGAGACCACTGCACCAAACAGGAACTTACTTCCACCATCAGCACCGACAACCGTTGCCAGATTGGCACCAAAGCCGATATAAACACCGGCTAGGATAGCTAGCAATGACAGATTAAGAAACGAGGCATTTCCTTTGGCCGCGCCTGCTTTACAGGCATTGCCTGCTACTTCAGCAGGAGTAAAAATGTTCACTAAAAACCTCTCCTTCCCAAATTCAGCTTCTTTTTTTATTTCACCCATTTCTGAGCACAACCCCGAAGTAAATCACTTTAAATCTTTTCCAAACGAGCTGCCGACACCTTGTATTCCGGTATCTTGGCTACAGGATCGTAAACCGCGTTAGTCAGTAAGTTGGCCGCCGCCTCGGCAAAGTGGAAGGTCATAAAAATCAACTCATCGGGCAGATTATCGGATATATGAATAGCTGCCTCTACACTGCCACGCCGAGTAGATAATTTAGCCTTTTCTCCGTTTTGCAAATTCATTCGTGCTGCCAAAACCGGCGAAATCTCAATCAGGCCTTCGGGATAATGTTGATCCAGAGCTTTAGAGCGCCGTGTCATGGTCCCGGTATGGTAATGGAACAGCGTCCGTCCGGTGGTCAAATAATAAGGATACTCCGTATCCGGCTTCTCAGCTGGACCTTTGTATTCCACTGGATTAAACAGTCCCAGACCCCGAGTGAATTTCTCCCGGTGCATTACAGGCGTACCCGGATGGTCCTCATTCGGACATGGCCACTGAATACCACTGCCATCCAATCGCTGGTAGTTAATACCGGCGTAGGAGGGGGTTAGCGCCCGCAGTTCTTCAAAAATCTCTTCCGCATTGTTGTATTGCATCGGATACCCTAGCCGAGTAGCCAATTCCGACATTAACTGCCAGTCAGGTCTAGCTTCACCAGGTGCAGTTATCGCCTGACGAACTCGCTGTACCCGCCGCTCAGTATTACTGAAGGTACCATCTTTTTCCGCAAAACAAGCTGCCGGGAATACCACATCAGCCTTTTGAGCGGTCTCGGTTAGGAAAATGTCAGATACCATCAAAAATTCTAGATTATCCAGCGCAGCTTCTAAATGGTGGATGTCAGGATCGCTGACCAGTGGATTTTCCCCGATTACTAACAAGGCTTTAAGATCTCCATGGTGCGCTTTGTCAATAGCTTCGGTTAGTTTGAGACCAGGTTTAGTCGGCAGTGTGGTTCCCCATGCTTTCTCGAACTTAGCCCGAAGTTCCTCATTATCCACCTTTTGATATGCGGTATAGACATCAGGCAGGGCTCCCATATCGCAGGCACCCTGTACATTGTTCTGACCGCGTAATGGATTGACACCGGCACCCGGTTTGCCCAAGTTACCGGTTAGCAATGCTAAATTAGCCGCTGACAAAACGTGGTCAGTTCC
>JBLNAS010000021.1:0-3696 GCA_050259475.1 Methylocystaceae bacterium | reverse complement strand
CGCCGTTGCTCCTGCCCGATTCGAGTTAAATCCTCATGTCGGTCAAAGGAACCCGAAATGCCTGACAATAAGGCACCTTCTTTCCTGGTATGTGCAGAAAAATAAAAGCTGGACCATTTATAATTATCCAGCTTCATTCCTGGGCCCGCACTAAAAACGGGTTCCATTTAATCTATGAAATTAATTAAGGTTTGGTGTTACCGCCATTGCCAATACCGCAATTCAATAACTAACAGTAAAATTCCGATCATAAAAGCAGCAACTATAACCTCACGGTAACTGCCACAGCCAATCATCAACCCCATTATTGCGGTTACCCAAAGTAATGCCGCGGAAGATAACCCCTTAGCCTGACTGTCATGAATCCAGATCATACCTGCGACGATAAAACCCACCGCAGAAACCAATTGAGCAGCAATACGAGTTGGATCCACCATCCAGGGACTTTTGGTCAGTATGCCAAAATTAACTGATAGATAAGCCGCTAAACAACAACCCACACAGATAATGGCAAAAACTCTTATTCCAGCATTACGTTCGCCTAATAAAAAACTGACCAATCCAAAAACGGTACCCACTAGTAAAGCTAGCCCAGCTTGTAGCAGCAGATCATACAGATACAATTACTGCTCCTCCCCACCGGTAAAAATCTACATACTATAGTTTGGCGCTTCATGAGTTATGATCACATCATGCGGATGACTTTCATGTAATCCCGCCGGGGTAATCTTTATAAATTGGGCTTTATCCTGCAATTCTTCTAAATTAGCAGCGCCCACATAACCCATCCCAGCTTTAAGGCCACCTACTAACTGAAATATGGTATCCGCAACTGATCCTTTTAATGGTACCCGACCTTCAATACCTTCCGGCACTAATTTAGGTTCATTTTCCTGGAAATAACGATCACTAGATCCTTGAGACATAGCTCCTAACGATCCCATTCCCCGATATACTTTGTAACTTCTGCCTTGCAAGGTAACGGTTTCTCCTGGGCTCTCTTCCGTTCCAGCTAATAGATTGCCTAACATAACTACTTGAGCACCTGCTGCCAGGGCTTTCGTAATATCACCTGAGTACTTAATACCACCATCAGCAATAATTGGAATATCATATTTTTTGGCTACCGCCCGGCAATCAACCACTGCCGTTATCTGAGGCACCCCTATACCAGCAATAACCCGGGTCGTGCAAATGGAACCCGGACCAATACCCACTTTTACGGCATCAACTCCAGCTTGGATAAGCTCCTCAGTAGCGGCACCGGTCGCTACATTACCCGCAATTAAGTCAACTTGTGGATAGCGCTGTTTCAAATCCCTAACGGTGTTGATTACCCCGACGGAATGCCCATGGGCAGTGTCCACTACCAGCACATCCACTCCTGCTTTAACCAAGGCCTCGGCTCGGGTAAAAGTATCAGCGCTAACCCCCAAAGCTGCACCTACCAATAAACGTCCCCGATCATCCTTGGCCGAGTTCGGATACTTACGATTTTTCTCAATATCTTTAATAGTAATAAGACCACGTAATTTCATTTGTTCATCAACCAGGGGAAGCTTTTCGATTTTATAGCGGCGTAAAATTTGCAAAGCCTGATCTAAATTGGTACCCACTGGTGCAGTGACTAATCGCTCACTAGTCATAACATTGTTTATCGGCTGATCAAAATCAGTTTCAAACCGGATATCACGATTAGTTAAAATTCCGATCAATTTGCCATCGAGATCAATAATCGGCACTCCCGATATCCGGTAATGTTCCATGATATCCAGCGCATTTTGGACTGTGTGATCTTTAGTTAATGAAAAGGGGTCTGATATAACCCCATGCTCCGAACGTTTAACCCGATCCACTTCCTGGGCCTGCTGCTCGATCGGCATATTTTTATGTATGATACCGATACCACCTTCACGAGCCATAGCGATCGCCATTCTCCAATCGGTAACAGTATCCATACCAGCACTCATAATGGGAATATTAATTTTAATGTTACGACTTAACTGGGTATTTACCATGACATCCCGTGGAACAATTTCGGCACGTCCGGGTAACAGCAATACATCATCAAAGGTAATACCTTCCCGAACCACGAAGGATGAATTATCCTGCACGTTTTTGACCTCCCAGGTAAATTTTTTATATTATAGCATACCGTAATTTTCCTGTTATTAAAATACCCTTGTGCCTAGTCTTTATAACCTCGTCGTTTGAACCTGGTGAGTAATTTGTTTAAATCGGTAGAGAAACCCTTTAAAATATATGCTAGCGTTGCCTAAGCCCCCCATTTAGGAGCGGTAATCCGTCATATCACCAGTTATAAAACAAGAGCAGGGAACTCAAAAGAGTTCCCTGCTCTTTAAACACTATTTTTACTCGTTCATTACATAGTCATCACACATACCAAGTACGGTTGTCCAAAGACGGTCAGCACGCTCTTTGCTCAATACGGGCTTTATAAGAACCATCTTTTCCAGTAATGTTTCCTGATCGGCACTGGCACTAAAGGTAGAGTTAACCATCAAAGCATACCGGCTGAAGTCGCGAATTAGGCAACTAAAGATCTCTTCTACTACATCATCCTCGATACCATATATTTTTACATTCTCGAGAATTAGTTGGGCATAGGCAGCCATAGTTACCAATTCACCCACCGCGATCATGAAATCTACATTCTTTCTTTGTTCGTCGGTAGGGGTAGCTTTACCCAAGAACTCAACTAAGAGATCAACCTGCTGGCGGAACTTTTTAACATTATCAAGATTAATTCCTGCATAAGGCAGCTTCCAATCGCTAAAACGAACCTTTGCCAAACCACCTGCCTTCTGGTTAAAGACATAACTGTCATTAGCCGCATCAGTTCTTCTTGGCAACTCAGTCATTTCCACATTATCAAAGAAGTAGGTGAACATAAACTTATTGATCAATGCCATGTTAACATGGGTGGTGCCTTCCAAACGTGGCGGCATGGTAACATCACGAATATACATTTCGAAGAAAGTATCCTGCTCAAATCCCTTGGCAGCTACAACGTCTAATAAGGCATCCGCTACGACGGCTGCTTGCCCGGTAACTTTCATCTTTAAAATTGCATTATACATCAAGTAGCGGCGGTCATCATCCGAAGCCGACCGGAAATAATCAATTGAGCGTAAGGCATATAACTTCATAGCCATTAAACGGACATATGACTCAACAAATAAACGACGCACATGATCAAAAGCATATACCGGTTTGCCATAAAGCGTACGATGACAAGTATGGTGCAATGCTTCGTAGAGCGCATGCGTTGATTCGCCAACAGTTTCCCATCCCACCTGGAATTTACCGATATTAACAGTACAAAGGGCATCATCCCAAGCTTTTTGTCCCCGGCTTAAAAAGTCAGCCTCGGTAACCGGGTAATCATTTAGATTAAACTCAGATACATAGGCCTGTCGCGCTCCTGAAGTGTCAATTTTCTTGACCAATTCAAAATTTGGATGTTGGGAATCAACCGCAAAGAAAACATACTCTCCCGTATCGGCAAGTTTGCCAAAAACTGATACCATACAGGCCACATTGCCATTACCAATATAGTACTTATTACCTTTAGCACGGTAGGTTCCATCACCATTAGGATAGAGAGTTAATTCATCAGAGTAAATATCGTTTCCATGATCGCGTTCCGAAAGTGCAAAGGCGAAGACGCCACCC
>JBLNAS010000020.1:0-11250 GCA_050259475.1 Methylocystaceae bacterium | reverse complement strand
TACCGAGGTGGAAGATTTTATTAATCTCCGGGTCAAAGGACTACTAACCGAAGAGGGCATTGCCTATGATGTGGTTGATGCGATTCTTAAGGTGCCTGGTCATGATCTGCTAGCTTTAAGGGAGCGCGCCTTGGCCGTAGCAGCCTTTAAAACCGCTCCGCAGTTTAACGACTTTATGGTGGTTTTTAACCGCAGTGCTAATCTGAGTGCCAAGGCTGAGCATAATCAAGTTAATGCAACGGTTTTCCAGACCATTGAGGAACAAGAACTTTTCGATCAAATGCAGGTTATACTGCCCCAAGCTTTAGCAGCGGTGGCTAGGGAGCAATATCAAGAAGCTTTGAATATAACCGCTACTTTGCGCCCGGAGCTGGATGCTTTTTTTGATGCGGTTATGGTTATGGTTGATGATACCGAAGTGCGTACTAATCGGCTGGCCATTTTAAAGAATATTAGCGATTGTTGTCACCTGGTAGCAGATTTTAAACAATTGGTGGTAGCATAAATAAAATTATTCCGGGTAAAAGGATTTTTTTCTGCGATAAAGTATATATAATTGAGGGGTACCCAGAAGAAAAAGTATATCATAATTGGTGGTGAGATCTATCGAACTCAATGAACGGCAGGAAAAAATCCTCGATATCGTTAAAAAGAATGCTCCCATCACTGGTGATCACATAGCTGAGATGTTGGAGGTTACCAGGGCGACCTTGCGGCCTGACCTGGCAGTGTTAACGATGTCTGGTTACCTGGATGCCAAACCGCGGGTTGGTTATACCTTTAAATTTGGCCGAGAAACTAATACCATCAATCGTTGGTTGGCACAGTACCGGGTGCGGGATTTAAATTCGCTACCGGTGGTAGTTAAGGACACCTGCAGTATTTATGATGCTATTGTCACACTTTTTACCGAGGATGCTGGCAGTATATTTGTTTTGGACCGGGAAAACTATCTGTCCGGGGTTATATCAAGAAAAGATTTACTCAAGAATACCATCGGTCACTCGGATATTCACCGAGTACCGGTGAGTGTGATAATGACTAGGATGCCGAACATTACCGTAACCACTCCTGATGAATCAGTAGTGGATGCTACACGTAAAATTGTTCAGCATGAAGTTGACAGTTTACCGGTGGTTAAAGTTTTTATGCAGGACAACGGAGAGGAACGTTACGAAGTGATTGGCCGCTTTTCAAAAACGAATGTGGCCCGCTTTCTACTTGACCTTTCCCTAAGCAAAGATTGCAAGGAGGGCTGATATTGGAGGGAACAATTCCCGCAGTTTATATCGTCTCCGATTCTATTGGTGAGACCGCTGAAATGGTGGTCAAGGCGGTAGCTAGTCAGTTTGATTCTGGACGAGTGGAGATCGTCCGCGTACCTAATGTTGCTCATATAGAAACCATCGATGAAGTTATTAAACAAGCTTCATCACGTAGGGCGATTATAGCTTATACCCTGGTGGTCCCAGAATTGGCTGTACACATGGCTGAGCAAATAGAAAACAGTGGTGTAGTGGCTATTGATTTAATCGGTCCTGGAATTAGGGCGGTAGAGAACGTTACCGGGCTCAAGTCTAAAGGCGAACCGGGTCTATTACGCAAGATTGACGAGATGTACTTTAAAAGAGTGGAAGCTATTGAATTTGCGGTACGCTATGACGATGGCAAAGACCCACGGGGTATTGAACTAGCTGACATTGTTCTGATTGGTGTCTCCCGTAGTTCCAAGACCCCACTTTCTATGTACCTTGCTCACAAGCGGATTAAGGTAGCTAATATTCCATTAGTTCCTGAAGTTGGCTTTCCTGAGGAACTGTTTTCCTATCGCTACAAGGTTATTGGCCTTACCATCAACCCTGAACAACTGATGCACATCCGCCGTGAACGGTTACGTACCTTGGGGCTCAACTCGGATGCGAGTTATGCTAATGATGAGCGTATTCTTGAGGAACTCGATGCCGCCCATATGCTGATGAAGAAACTTGGTTGCTCGGTAATTGATGTCACGAACAAGGCGGTAGAGGAAACCGCGAGCAAGATCATGGAGATCTACTATAGGAGGATTAGCAATGTCAGATAAATATGTCTATCATTTTCGGGAAGGTAATGCCGCCATGAAAGACCTTCTCGGCGGTAAAGGGGCAAATTTGGCCGAAATGACCAATATTGGTCTGCCGGTACCTCCTGGCTTTACGATAACCACCAGCACTTGTATGGCTTATTATCAGCATGGCAAACAACTCCCGGCGGGGGTAATAGAAGACATTTTTAATTATCTAAAAATGCTAGAGCAGGAAACTGGTAAGGCTTTCGGTGACCCCCAGAATCCTCTCTTGGTATCTGTTCGTTCCGGTGCACCGGTATCGATGCCGGGTATGATGGATACCATCTTAAACCTTGGATTAAATGATGAGACGGTATTTGGTATGGCAGCCTTAACCGGTGACGAACGTTTTGCACTTGATTGTTATCGCCGCTTTATTCAGATGTTTAGTAATGTAGTTTTAGAGATCGGACATGGTTTATTTGATGAGGTGATGCACCATTACCGTGAAAAGCTGCAGGTTACCTATGACTACCAAATCCCAGCTGAAGTAATGCGAAATATAATTAGCGAATATAAGCAGATAGTACACCGCGAAACCGGCAAGGATTTTCCGCAAGAGGTAAAAGAGCAACTGGTATTGGCAGTCTGCGCCGTTTTTGCTTCCTGGGATAATCCCCGTGCTAACGTTTATCGCAAGCTGAACAAGATCCCCTACGAACTAGGAACCGCGGTAAATGTTCAGGGGATGGCATTTGGGAATATGGGAGCTGATAGCGGTACCGGGGTAGCCTTTACTCGTAATCCTTCCACTGGTGAAAACTTACTTTATGGTGAGTTTCTGGTTAACGCTCAGGGAGAGGATGTGGTGGCCGGGATTCGTACTCCGATGCCGATTAGCAAACTACAAGAAGAATTACCTGGAGTTTATCAACAGTTCGTCGACACCTGCGACCTACTGGAGAGGCACTATCGTGATATGCAGGATATAGAGTTTACCGTGGAGAAGGGCAAACTGTATATGCTACAATGCCGTAATGGCAAGCGCACCTCCCGCGCATCAGTCAAAATTGCCGTTGACATGGTTGCTGAAGGGCTGATAAATAAGGAAGAAGCGGTTCTGCGGGTTGACCCGGAACAGCTACACCAGCTCTTACATAGGCAGATTGATCCTGAAGCTAAACTCAAGGTAATAGCGAAAGGTCTACCAGCTTCACCGGGAGCGGCTTGTGGGTCAGTGGTTTTTGACGCTGACGAGGCCGAAAAATTAGGTGTGGCCGGGCAAAAAGTGGTAATGGTGCGTAGCGAGACCACTCCGGACGATATTCATGGAATTGTCCAGGCTCAGGGAGTTCTAACCTCACGTGGCGGTATGACCAGCCACGCCGCGGTTGTGGCTCGCGGCATGGGTAAACCGTGTGTTTGTGGTTGTGAGGCGATAAAAATTGGTGAGGGTTGTTTTGTGGTAGGTGACCTCAAGGTCTACCATGGCGATATAATCACCGTTGACGGCTCCACGGGCAATGTGGTCTTGGGTGAGGTTCCGATGATCGAACCGGCACTAACCGGCGAGTTTGAGACGCTTCTGGCTTGGGCTAATGAATTTAAAAAGATGGAAGTTCGAGCTAACGCTGATTCCCCGGTTGATGCTCGTAAAGCTAGAGAGTTCGGTGCCGAAGGTATCGGTCTTTGTCGTACCGAGCACATGTTTATGGCTCAGGAAAGACTTCCCATCGTACAAGATATGATACTAGCTGACAATCTGGCTGACCGCCAACAGGCTCTAAGTAAACTACTGCCCATGCAGCGTAGTGATTTCTATGAAATACTTAAAGTGATGAGTCCTTATCCATGTAATATTCGTTTACTTGACCCACCCTTGCATGAGTTCTTGCCTAACCCGACGGAATTAATGCTAGAAATCGCCGAACTCAAACATCAGCATACTGATTGGGAAGTGATTGGCGAGAAAGAAAAGCTGTTAAAACAGGTCTATTCGCTCGCGGAGATGAATCCAATGCTCGGTCACCGAGGTTGCCGCTTAGGTATAACCTACCCTGAGGTCTACCATATGCAAGCGCGGGCTATCTTTGAAGCTGCAGCCCAACTGAAGCAAGAAGGAGTAGTCGCTGCTATTGAGGTCGAGATACCTCTGGTGGGTGATGTTTTGGAATTGAAACTAATGCGGGAAGAAGTTCTCCTGGCCTATGCTGAAGTCAAGAAGGCTACTGGAGTAGAGCTGGAATTCATGGTGGGTACCATGATCGAACTGCCTCGGGCTTGCATGGTGGCTGATGAAATTGCGACCGAGGCCGAATTTTTCTCCTTTGGCACTAATGATCTAACTCAGACGACTTATGGATTTTCCCGGGATGATGCCGAAGGCAAGTTCATTCCTATTTATCAGGATAAAAAGGTGCTCAAAGACAATCCCTTTGCCGTTCTTGATCGTAAGGGTGTCGGTGGTCTGATGAAGATTGCGGTCGAGAAAGGTAAGGCCACCAAACCAGATCTGCTGATCGGCATTTGTGGTGAACATGGTGGAGAGCCGAGTTCAGTGGAATTCTGCCATCTGCTCGGGCTTGACTATATTAGTTGCTCACCTTATCGGATTCCTATTGCTCGCCTGGCAGCGGGACAGGCAGCCTTAAAGAATAAATAGGTCTAATAAATCTGGTAATCGATTACATTTGATAGCTTAAACAAAGTGAAGAGTATTCAACCAAAACCCCCTTCGATAGTGAAGGGGGTTTCCCTATTTAATCCCAGGTAAGCGAAATACTTTATAATTTGTCTCACTTTTTGAACATCTTCCTGCTAACCTCACCTCAGGCAGGGTAAGACTAGGCCTTGTCTGTTGTCCTTACCTACTAGTTGAAGTTACAATCCAGGTAAGGCAAACCCCCAAAGGAAAGCCTTTGGCTACCTTTACTTGAGCAAAATCTGTAGCTGTTGTCGTAGTAATAATCAAAGTTGGGAGTTGAGAATGTGCAGAAAAGGTTAAAGAAGGTTATCTACATAGCCTTAATGTTCGTGATGCTGTTTACCACGGTGGCCAGCGCTGCCACCACCCCATCATTGAATCTCAATGGTAATGAAATCACGACTGATACCCCTCCAATTATCAAGAGTGGTAATACCCTGGTTCCGATTCGGGTAATATCGGAAAGCCTCGGTGCTGAGGTAAACTGGGATCAAGCTACCCGTACTGCCACCGTAATTAAGGATGGTGTCGCGATCAAACTTACCGTTGACCAATGGACGGCTCAGGTTGGTGACCAAAAGGTACCCATTACCTGGCCGGTAACTCTATATAATTCCCGGACATTGGTTCCTATCCGCTTCGTGGCTGAAAATCTGGGTTGTGTAGTCAAATGGGATAATGCAGCTCAAAAGGTGAAGCTATATTATGTAGGATCCAATTTGCTAAAGGATGGTTCGGTGGGAGAAGATGTTCGTGGTTTACAACTATTGCTTAACGATTGTGGTATCACCATGGTAACCGTCGACGGTATATATGGTGAGACTACTAATCAAGCGGTACAGAAGTTGCAGACCGCAGCCGGGATAGCAGTCGATGGGATCGTCGGGTCGGCTACCCGTAATGCTTTGGCGGTCAAGATCGGTAGTGAAGTGGCGACCGCAGCGCAGCCATCACGAGGAGATCGTTTTGGCACCGCTACCTCTTGGTGGACGGTAAACAAATTATGGCCCCGGGGAACGGTAGCCACGGTAACTGATTTAGATAGTGGTCTCAGCTACCAAGTCAAACGGCTGGGCGGCAGCAACCACGCTGATTCCGAACCATTAACGGCTGCTGATACCGCAAAGATGTTCCAAGCTTATGGCGGAGAATGGGCTTGGACTCGCCATGCAATTATCGTAACCTATGGCCAATATCGCTGGGCTGCTTCCCAGAATGGGATGCCGCACTCGACGACTACGATTGATAATAATTTCCCGGGTCACTTCTGTATCCACTTTAAGGATAGTATGACCCATGGAGGAAATGAGTGGGCTCCCTCTCCGGCTCATGTCGATGCTGCCCACCAGGCTATGGTGAAAAAGGCATCTGGACTCTAAAAAACCTGCGAATAAGAACAAACAGCAACCCCGCTCGGGATTAACGAGCGGGGTTTTTTCATGGAACTGCCAGGTAGTGAATAATGATGAATCGAGGAGGGATTATTTTTTTCCAGCAGGAAGGTGCCCTCCGGGTATCGTATATCTGATATAGAGGGAGGCAGTATAAAGTATGGCTGAATTGTTGGTGGTGGGGTTAAATGGTAGCCCCCAAGCTGAAGGCAACACGGCATCATTACTGCTCCAAACCCTAGAGGCAGTAGCTGCCCATGGCCTGAGCACCCAAATCATCCATTGCGCGCAGTCCCTGAAAAACCTAACCATTCCATTCTGCCGGGCTTGTGAACCACGCTGTACCGGTAAATGCTATCGGGGTAAAGAGATGGAAGATAACCTGCGTTTACTAGCGCGAGCTGACGCCGTCATAATGGCGAGCCCAGTGTATTTTGGCACTCTAAGTGGCCAGCTAAAGGCCTTTTGGGATCATACCCGGTGGCTTCGCCAGAACCAGCAATTAATGAATGTGGTCGGCGGGGGTTTAGCCGTTGGTGCTTCTCGCTTCGGTGGGCAGGAACCACTTCTAAAAGTTATGCATGATATAATGTTAGCTCATGGAATGTTGGTGGTAGGTGATGGCTTTGCCGGCCATGATTGTGGTCACTTAGGAGTGGGCTCACAAGCTCCAGCTGCTGAAGATGAGACCGCCAACCACCGTGCCCGTTTGCTAGGCATGCGGGTAGCGCAAGTGGCCGAAGCCACACGCTTATTACGCAAAGGAGTTCGCCGATGAATATTCGTGAACAGCAGGAGGAATTAGAAAGCCGTATTCTTTCACCTTATGCCGCTTTAAGTCGTGGCTCGAAAGGAAGAGAACGTCCGATAGAGGCCTGCTCGATACGCACGGAATACCAACGTGACCGTGACCGTATTCTTCATGCTAAATCCTTTCGAAGGCTTAAACATAAAACCCAGGTCTTTATTTCACCCGAAGGGGATCATTATCGAACGCGGCTTACTCATACTCTGGAAGTGGCACAGATTGCCCGTACTATTAGTCGTGCCTTGCGTCTCAATGAAGATTTGGCTGAAGCCATTGCCTTAGGACATGATATCGGGCACACACCATTTGGCCATGCGGGAGAAAATGCACTGGGCTCCCTTCTCACCGAGGGATTTAGACATAATGAACAAAGCCTACGGGTAGTGGAATGCTTAGAGGGCAATGGGGGCTTGAACCTGACTTGGGAGGTCAGGGATGGGATTCGTTACCATACCGGTGACGGCCTGCCTAGCACTTTGGAAGGGCAGATTGTCCGATTTTCAGACCGTATCGCTTATATTAATCATGATATTGATGATGCTCTACGTTCGGGGGTTCTCACTCGGGAACAGCTGCCGAGTGACCTGGTTAACATTCTGGGGCATGGGCACAGCGAACGCATTGATACCATGGTTAAGGATATGATAGCAACCTGTATGGGCAAGCCAGAAATTAAAATGAGTCCCGTCATCAACCAAGCCATGGATGAGTTGAGAAGTTTTCTCTTCGCCCATGTTTATATCGGTTCCCTTGCCAAAAAGGAGGAGGAAAAAGCCATCATGGTGGTGAAGAACATCTTCTGGCACTTACTTAAGCATCCGGAACTACTACCGATAGAGAATCAGCAGCTTAAAGCGCATGACGGGCTTGACCGAGTAGTGGCCGACTTTGTAGCAGGCATGACTGATCGCTATGCGCTAAGATTTTATACCGATCATTTTCTTCCTCATCCTTGGGTGGAGATGGGGCAAATCTAAAATTTGTTAAATGTGTTCTTGGGGAAGGATTCTGGTAGATAATAGAGAATTCTTGAAAAGTCTAGCGGATAACGGTGAATTATGAAGTGGAATGACGAAATAATAAGTCAGATAGAAGATCGCATTGATATTGTTGATCTGGTATCCGAGACCACCGAACTTAAGCGCAAAGGGGGACGCTACTGGGGTTTGTGCCCATTTCACCAGGAGAAAACGCCCTCCTTTTCTGTTGATCGCGAACGCGCCTTGTACTATTGTTTTGGGTGTCATGCCGGAGGTAATGCTTTTACCTTTGTGTCGAATACCCGGACCCTGAGCTACAGTGAGGCGGTAGAAATACTGGCTGAACGGGCTGGGGTTGAACTCTTAGCTACTAGTGGTCGTCGTCAGGAGAAAGATTTTAAAAAGCGGCTTTTAGAAGTCAATGAATTGGCGGGGCGGTTTTTTCAAAAGATGTTAGCAGCTCCCGAAGGAGCCAATGCCCGCGAATATGCACGCAAAAGAGGCATCGATGAAGCAACTAGCGAATCCTTTCGGCTCGGATATGCTCCTGACGACTGGAACCGCTTAGAAGAATATCTACTGGCACATGGGGTAGATGCTGACCTGCTGAAACATTCCGGGCTGGTCAAAAAGGCAGCTAATGCTGATCGGTATTTTGACTTATTCCGTAACCGGTTAATCTTTCCCATCCTTGACCATCGTAGCCAGATCATTGGTTTTGGGGCACGAGCACTGGGAGATGAGCAACCCAAATATTTAAATAGTCCCGAAACTGAGATGTTCTCAAAACGCCGGCATCTTTTTGGTCTGGATTTAGCACGAGAGGAAATTCATCGTCAGGATCAGGCCATACTGGTAGAAGGTTACTTAGACTGCCTTAAGCTCCACCAACATGGCTTTCATACCGCAGTAGCGTGCTTAGGCACATCCTTTACTGAGGAACAAGCCCGATTGTTGCATCGCTATACCAACCGGGTGATGGTGCTTTTTGATGCTGATGAATCCGGGCAACGCGAAACCATGCGAGCCTTAGACCTACTAGCGGAAAATGGATTAACCGCAGAAGTCGTCACCTTGCAAGGAGCCAAAGACCCAGACGAGTATATGGAAATATATGGAGAAAAGGAATTCCTGGGTTTTATCAAGAATAATAAACTATCACCAGTGGAATTTAAACTAAAGCGGGCGGTGGTGTTACACGGTACTGCAACCTGGCAACAGCAAGCACAAGTATTGCGGGAAGTCTATGTTGACATTGATCGACAACCGTCGGAGTTAGACCGCGAGGGATACCTGCAAATGGCAGCCCGGTACATAGGAATACCGGAACCTATGGTGCGACGTGATTTCCTAGCATGGCAGCGTAAACAAAGCGCTTCTACCGTTAATATCAGGAATAAGACTGTTTTATTACGGGATAATAAGGAAGGCAAAGATTACCAGCGTTTTGAAAACCTATTAGCATGGTTGCTAGCACATCCCGTAATGATGCGAGATACGTTCAGGCAACTAGGGGTTTCATGGATTAAGGACCCGGTACTGCGCCAAGTTATGGCAAAGGCGCTGGAAGTGGTTAACCATGAGGAAATGGCAATTGATGATCTCGGTCATTACTTGAATGAAGACGCAGAGCAGGCGGCTTATGCCCGTTTAATGCTGCAAGAAAACATGATTACCGAGCAAGAAGCTCGTACTACTATCAGTGAGATTGCCCAAAAAAGGCGGGAAATGAGATTGCAGACCCTCTCCCGTGAACTCTACCAATTAGAGGAGAAGGGGGATTTCAGTTCTTTGCTTGCTTATATATTGAGGATGGAAGCCCATCTAAGAATGTCGAGGAAAGGAGGTTAGGCGTTGAAACTGGATAAGAAACTCGCCGATGCTGTAGGGGCGATGGTCGAGAAAGGCAAAAAGAAAAAAGGCCTGACCTACGAGGAAGTCATGGATGAACTTCAGGAAATGAAGCTCGAACCAGACCAAATCGAAGATGTCTATGAGCATCTGCAAGCCCTTGGCATAACTGTGGGACCGGAAAACTTAGAAGACATCGAAAACTTGACTGTCATCGAAGAAACCGAGACTCCAGAGGCCACGGGAGATATTCTGCTGCCGGAAGGTATTGAGATAGATGACCCGGTTCGCATGTATCTTAAGGAAATTGGTCGGGTACCACTTCTAATTGCGGAAGAAGAAATCAACCTAGCTCTAAGAATTGAAAATGGTGATGAAGAAGCCAAACGCAAACTGGTGGAGGCTAATTTGCGCCTGGTGGTCAGTATTGCCAAAAGGTATGTAGGGCGCGGCATGCTCTTTCTGGATCTAATCCAGGAAGGTAACCTGGGATTGATGAAAGCGGTGGAAAAGTTTGACTACCGTAAAGGATTCAAATTTAGCACCTATGCTACCTGGTGGATAAGGCAAGCAATAACCCGAGCTATTGCGGATCAGGCTCGTACTATTCGTATTCCAGTGCATATGGTGGAAACGATTAACAAACTATCTCGGGTGCAACGCCACCTATTACAGCAATTGGGACGTGATCCCCTGCCAGCGGAAATCGCCGAGGAAATGGGTATACCGGTGGAAAGAGTTATCGAGATCCAAAAGGTAGCCCAAGAACCGGTTTCCCTGGAAACACCGATCGGTGAGGAAGATGATAGCCACCTCGGTGATTTTATCACTGACGAAGACGCAGAATCCCCCGAAGAGAGTGCTTCCTTTGTCCTGCTCCGGGAACACCTGGATGGCATACTAAACACTTTGACTGAGCGGGAGGAGAAAGTGCTTCGCCTGCGTTTTGGTCTAGACGATGGCCGTCCCCGTACTCTGGAGGAAGTAGGACAGGAGTTTGGCGTTACCCGCGAACGTATTCGCCAGATTGAGGCGAAAGCATTAAGAAAACTACGCCATCCCAGTCGTTCCAAAAAACTAAAAGATTACATCGAGTAGGCTGTATTTTAGCGAAAAACCCACTATTAGGCTTGACTTGAAGCCTCCAGGCTCATATAATAGATTCTGTTGGCGCTCCTCGATAGCTCAACGGTAGAGCATCCGGCTGTTAACCGGAATGTTGCAAGTTCGAATCTTGCTCGGGGAGCCATTAATTTTGCCTTTAATCAGCGAGGCAGGTGACCTCGCTTTTTTCAACCACCTAGCGGTTACCTAAATATCTCACTTGACCGCAATGGGTTTCAGTTGATATACTAATCTTCGCGAGAAGCGCGGGCCCATAGCTCAGTTGGTAGAGCTACCGGCTCATAACCGGTTGGTCTCAGGTTCGAGTCCTGATGGGCCCACCACTCATAAGGCGCCATGGTCAA
>JBLNAS010000019.1:0-3233 GCA_050259475.1 Methylocystaceae bacterium | reverse complement strand
GAGTTGACACCAAAAATGGCAGAAGCCATTGCCAGCGCTCCGGTATCCAAGGTATTACTGCCACTTAACCGCCATCAGATAGAAATAATTGGGGTTTTGGATGAACCACTTCCGCTACAAGTGGAACGGGTGGTTAGTCGACTCAGATCCATATATGATCAAGGTGCTAAGTATTAAGGAGGGTGATTAACTGTGTGTCAAGATATGTCCCCCGTTGAAAGAGCTATACAGTTTCATGGACACCTGTGCCCTGGTCTACTAATAGGAGTGAGAATGGCAGAAGCTGCCTTACATCAACTCGGGGTAAGACCAGACCAGGATGAAGAATTACTGGCCATCGTAGAGAATGATTCCTGCTCCGTAGATGCTATCCAGGCTATACTGGGCTGCACCTTCGGCAAAGGTAATCTCATATTTCTTGATTATGGCAAACAGGTCGTCACGGTTGCCAGTCGCTTGAATAATCGAGCGGTTAGGATTGCTGGTCGCTTTACTGAGAAAAAGTCACCGGAAAGGTTGCGTTTTTCTGAGTTGAATCGTCTCCCCTCGTTAACGCCAGATGAAGTAGGAGAGTTAGAAACGTTGCGTTTGGCTATATTTGAACAAATGATGAATTGCTCGCTGGATGACATGTTTATCATCCAGGAAGTTGATATTACATGGCCACCAAAAGCCGCTATTTATCCAACGGTTGCCTGCACCCGTTGTGGTGAAGGGGTAGCGGGGCATCGGGTGGTAGAAAGTGAGCAAGGATCATTATGCTTGCCCTGTAGCAAGGAGGTATAAAACCAAATGTGTGAATCTAACGTTTATTTATTGAAAGAAGGACATGAAGAACTACTGATGGAAAAAGTTGACCGGCTCATTCCTGGGGAAGATGATACGATTTTCTTGGAAAATGTGTTTGGTGAACGTCGTCAGGTAAAAGCCCGGATTAAAGAAATGGAATTGGTGCGCCATCGTATAGTATTAACTGCATGCTCAGAAGAACAGAATTCTGCGTCGGATGGCGAATGGTGGCTGGAGCCAATTAACAATCATGGTCATTTTCATGCTGGAGAGGAAGTTATTCTTCGATTATGCCAGGGTTATAATATGCAGCCTATTGATCAAGGAGCGATTGTGCTGCCTCGGGTTTATTGCTGCAAACATGGTAAGCAGCAAGAGGTAACAGTCGATTCCAGTGGTGAAGGACTATTTGTTAACCTTGGTGAGAGTGCTGAGGGTGTAATAAGTGTAAGTGCCCATATTCAGCAGCAAGGTATTGATTATTATGCCAAAATGATAGTGGAAATCGGGCATCACGATCATCAGGGACTGGAACCAATAGGATTGCCCCTGGAAATAATGCCTTCTAGTTACCAACATGCACATATTGGCGAGCATTATGATGTTACCGTACTTAGTCACGGTGAACCACTCTCGGGCGCTAAGCTTGTCGCTACTTATACCGGAAACCGCCAAGCTACATATCCGATCCAAACCTACACCGATAATCTAGGACGCGCCAAGGTTTTCCTGGCCGCTCGCGGAAATTATTTATTGGTCTGTAGCCATGAAAACGTCATTACCACCTATACCTTGATAAAAAGCTATTAAAGCGAATTTTGTGGAACAAATACTATTAAAGATAATCAATTTGGTAATGCATAATCTATCGTCAGGGTTAGGCGCAATATAATAAGTGCCAGCTAATAATGACCATGATAGAGCAGGGGTAAAAGTAATTTGACCTGTTCTTCATGGTCGTACTGTTTTTTTATGATTGACGAAAAGTAAAAAACAAAAAGGAAATAAGTCGTAATTTTAATTTATAACAAATCTAGAAAGACTTGTTATTTTGCAGGATTATTTTTCTTGGTGCCGAAAAGATATTGAAATTTAATTACTTATACTCCGAGCTTGGTGTCCTAAGGGCATACTATGGACTACAGGCCGATAGGGTAGCAAGGGAAACCTT
The DNA here is from genome assembly GCA_050259475.1 of Methylocystaceae bacterium. Taxonomy (GTDB): domain Bacteria; phylum Bacillota; class Syntrophomonadia; order Syntrophomonadales; family JBLNAA01; genus JBLNAA01. The sequence continues at coordinate 1,273 of JBLNAS010000019.1, read as the reverse complement.
ACTGCCTCCCTTTTGGAAAGGAGTAGCTGTCCAGTCGTACATTTAGCAGTACCTTGTATTGCTGTATGCGTATGGTTGTGGCCTGGCTATCCTTAGCCAGGCCACTTTTATTTGGCAAATTGTAGTTGTTAATTATTGATTCGGAGTGACGCAGCATGCATGAAATGTCTTTAGTGGAAGGTATTATGAATACGGTCCGGATAAGTGCGGTAGCTAACGGTATTCAGCGGGTAGGACGCATCAAGCTCATAATCGGTAAGTTAAGTATGGCTCTACCCGAAAGTCTTGATTTTGTATTTTCATGTCTGCTGCAGCAAGAACCACTATTTGCTGATGCTACTCTGGATATTGAAGAAAAGGAAGTTGTAGGCAAATGCCGGATTTGCAGTAGTGAATTTCGTATTAGCGAAAGTGATTACCAATGTCCCGACTGTCAGGTCAGTGCCATTGATTTAATCAGTGGTCGTGAACTCTATATCGAATTTTATGAAGGGGAAGCTCAATAGATGAAGCAGGTCAAACTTAATACTAGTATCCTAAACGTCAATGACATGTTAGCCGGGAAAAACCGGAATCAGTTTGCGGCCTACCGTATGCTGGTACTTAATATAATGAGTTCTCCTGGAGCAGGGAAAACCACTATTCTGGAACGTACGATTGAAAAACTATCCCATACCCTGCAAATCGGGGTTATTGAAGGCGATCTATACACTGACCAAGATGCCCGGCGAATTGAAGGCCAGGGAATACCGGTGGTACAGATAAATACTGAGGGCGGTTGTCATCTCGATGCTAGTATGGTGGAACGCGCCAGCAGAGAACTACCCTTGGGAAAATTGGAGCTACTGATTATTGAAAATGTCGGCAATCTGGTTTGCCCAGCTGAGTTTGATCTTGGTGAAGATGGCAAAGTAGTAGTGCTCAGTGCTACTGAGGGTAACGATAAAGTTACGAAATATCCGTTAATGTTTCGAGAAGCGCGGGCTATTTTACTAAATAAGATTGATTTGTTACCGTATATTGACTTTGATCTAGATAGTTTTAAACAAGATGTTGCCCATATTAACCCCGAGGCGAAGTTATTCATTATTTCTGCGCGCACCGGGGAGGGGATAGAGAATTGGGTGAACTGGCTGGAAGAGGAGGTGCGACTTAAAACCAGTAGGCACCTTTAAGAGAGGGATACCCCTAAAAAGAAGTAATAGTGGGGAGGGATTCGGATAATGCCAATTAAATTGACCCGCCGTGATTTCGTTAAGCTAACCGCAGGCTC
>JBLNAS010000018.1:0-9699 GCA_050259475.1 Methylocystaceae bacterium | reverse complement strand
CCTACTTCTAGTCCATTAGCCTTAAGGAAGGTATTAGCCATTCCTCCACCGATGATAACTGAATCAACCTGGCGAAATAAATTCCTTAATAGTCCTAGCTTATCAGAAACCTTGGCTCCACCGGTAATTGCCAATTTAGGCGTTTCCGGGTTAGCTAAAACTAAGCCTAGCATTTTAACTTCTTTTTCCACTAATAGCCCGGTATAACAGGGAAGATATTCAGCTACTCCAGCGGTAGAAGCATGCGCCCGATGGGCGGTACCAAAAGCGTCGTTAACATAGACATCGGCCAAAGCCGCTAAAGCCTTGGCAAATTGCGGATCATTTTTTTCTTCTTCCCGATGAAAACGCACATTTTCCAATACGACCACCTCACCAGGTTGCAGGTTCCTCACCGTCTGTTCAATTTGGGGCCCCACACATTCACCCAATAATTCTACGGGGATATTTAATAACTGGGATAAACGGCGAGCTACCGGGGCTAAAGACAAAGCCGCTACAGGTTTGCCTTTGGGTCGGCCGAGATGAGAAATGATCACCACCCGATTATGGTGGCGGCGTAACAAATCGATAGTGGGCAGTGCTTCACGGATACGAGTATCATCAATAATATCTCCTGATTTATCAAGTGGCACATTGAAATCCACCCGGAGTAGCACGGTTTTGTTTTCCAGGTGAGCTTCGGACAGACTTGGCATCAAACCTTCCCCCTCCTTAAGCAAACACTATATCTACAAACGCTGTCCTATATAAACAGCCAGATCTACTACCCGATTGGAGTAACCCCACTCATTATCATACCAGGCCACCACCTTAGCCAAGTTGCGGTCAATAACCATAGTTGATAAGGCATCAATAATTGATGAATGCGGGTCACCATTAAAGTCAGCTGAAACTAAGGGCTCATCACAGTAGGCCAAAATGTTCTTCATGGTCCCGTTAGCTGCATTTTTAAGCACCTGGTTAATCTCTTCCGCACTAGTCTTTTGGTTTAATTCAACTACTAAATCAACCAGCGAAACATTCGGGGTTGGCACCCGCACCGCCATGCCATTAAGCTTACCTTTAAGCTCTGGTATCACTAGAGCTATGGCTTTAGCCGCCCCAGTAGTGGTCGGTATCATCGAGACACCAGCCGCCCGCGCCCGGCGCAAATCCTTATGTGGCAGATCCAATATCCTTTGATCATTGGTATAGGAGTGGATCGTTGTCATCATGCCGCGATTGATACCAAAACTATCATGGAGAACCTTGACCACCGGACCTAAACAATTGGTGGTGCACGAAGCATTGGAAACCACCTGCATGGTGGCCGAATTATAAGTTGCTTCATTAACACCCATGACAAAAGTGGCATCCATTTCCTTGCCCGGAGCACTGATGATCACTTTTTGGGCACCGGCTTGTAGATGCGCCTGAGCCTGACTACGAGCGGTAAACCGCCCGGTTGACTCGATAATAATGTCAGCTCCAATCTCACTCCAGGGCAAGTTTTCTGGTTTGGCATCTGAATAATAATTGACTTGTTGCCCGTTTAGCAACAGGGTATTGTCATGGATCTCCAGCTGTCCTGGCCACCGCCCATGCACCGAATCATATTTAAAGAGATGGGCACTAGTCTTGAGGTCACCAAGATCATTAATGGCCACCAATTCAAGTTCCTTCTGTTCCAATATGATTCGACTCACCAGCCTGCCGATACGCCCAAATCCATTTACTGCTACTTTCGTTGCCATGTCGTCGCCCTGCCTTTCTCTATCTACCCATTAGCATCACGCATTGTCGCCATTTTTAAACTCAGCTAGTATCGCTCGAGCTGCTCCTTCATCAGTAACTAATACCCCACCAGATAGCCCTTTGAGTACTGCACCAATTGCTGAGGCCTTGTTAGACCCGCCAGCCACAGCAAGACGAGTCGTCATTTGATTAACATCTGATATATCTAACCCAGGCCCGGGAAGGCTATAGACCATCTCCCCCTGAGCATTAAAAAAATGTCTAAAGGCTTCTCCGACCGCTTCTCTTTCTTCGAGGATTTTTATTCCCTCAAGAGAAATACCCCTTCGGGTAGCCATTTCCAATGCTGACCCAATACCAAAAACCACTAAATCACAGCTTTTAATCTGAGCTAATAACTCCGCAATATTTCTATCCTCGAGCAGTTTATGCATCGCTTCTGCTTCTAACTGGTCAGGTACATGTAAGAGGCGATAGGTAGTAGCTAAACTGCGAGCGAGCTGAGCCGCAATTGCGTTAGCCTGATCCTCCATTTCCTGACCAACTCCACCTCGAGCCGGCAATACCATCTTTACTCTGGGTAATTGGCCTCCCATGACGGCATGCGCTAGCTCTCGCAAGGTCGTACCACCGGTAACTGCTACTGAACAGCCATCAAAAAGGTGCCGTTTTAAAGCGGCAGCCCCTGCTCTTCCTAGATCCTTTTTCGTATATTCATCATTAAAGGAATCCCCGGGCACTACCACTACCTCATGCAACTGATAACGAACTTTTAGTCTTTCCGCCAGTCCCTGCAGGTTTTCCAAGAAAGGTACTAACCGATCACTTTCACGTAGAAGTTCTTCTCCTTCTGCGGTGAGCAACAAGCCGGCACCAGTGGTCGTAACCGCTCCCCTCGCCTTTAACCAATCCAGTTCCGATCGCGCACTCCGTTCGGTAATTTCCAAATTGAGACTTAACTGCCTACGACCTATCGGTTGATGGTGAGAGATTTCCCGCAATAGGTAATAACGGTACTTGGCTACTTCCAATGCTTCTGGAACTAGCCTTTGTAACCCCCTAACCAAATGCTCCAATCATCACACCTCCATCGGGACATTATCTGCATCAGGGACATTTTTGTCCCGCCGTTCTTAAAAAAACTCCTGTTTGAAGTTATTATCCTGATATATTATAGCATATTACCGGCAAAAGGTTTTAGGTCGGGAACTATTTATCACCTTAATGTATATGTTTTAACTACTTTTCCTCATATCTTACTCCAATTGCCAATTAAGACCAATTTGCTCTATTTCATTTTTTAATAACGCCTTCTTGATGTGACCTGTGGTATTTTCAGTTCCGCTCGATATTTAGCAACCGTTCTCCGTGAACAAGTTATCCCTTGCCCAAGTAACAAATCACAAATCTGTTGATCTGAGAACGGATTTACCCGGTCTTCGCTCTCTACAATTTCACTAATGAGACGCTTGGTGGAACGGGCGGATACGTTCTCTTCCAGATCCTGACCCTTTAGACTGGATGAGAAGAAGAACTTGAGTTCAAACACCCCACGCGGCGTCTGGACATATTTATTGGTGGTTGCACGACTTACGGTTGATTCGTGCACCTCCACTTTCTCCGCTACTTGTTTCAAGGTCATGGGTTTTAAATAGTGAATACCGTGATCAAGAAAATCCTTTTGCATCTCGACGATACAAGATACCACCCTATAGAGTGTGAGCTTACGATGTTCAATACTCTTGATCAACCAGATAGCCGAGGCTAATCGATCTTCCATATACTTCTGCTCATCGTGCGAAAATTGACTAGGATGCTTTAATAACTCCTGATATAAATGATTAACCCTAAGGCCTGGTACCCGATTGTCATTCAACGATACAATATACTCACCATTAATATTTTCAACAATAATGTCGGGTACGATATAACGGGTTTCATCTCGTCCGCCAAATTCATTACCGGGGTGGGGGTTGAGAGTTTTTATTAGATCACACATGTCCTGCAATTCCAAAATGCTAATGCCCAAGGCTTTCGCAACCGGTTTTAGTTTGCCAACCGCAATATCGGACAGGTGTTCGTTAATTAGTATGAACAGGCTAGGGTTATCCAGCCCCCTATGCCCCAGCTGTATACTCATGGTCTCCCTGATATCGCGTGCTCCGACGCCTACCGGATCAAAGCCCTGGATAATCTTTAGTACCTTAGCCACCTCAAGTTCGGAAACTGCCAACACTAAAGCGGCTTCATCCAGGGTAATGGCCAAATACCCACGATCATCAATGCATCCGACCAAATATTCACCGATCCGTAGTTCCAATGGATTCTCTATTACCCAACGTAACTGCTGATTAAGATGATCCTGCAAAGTAGTGCTGGTAGAGGTTGTACTCTCATAAGTTCTATCTTCACGGCTCTGTGAGGTCATCCCGAGATCACTGCGGTCGAGGAAATACTCTGCCCATTCTGCAACTTCTTCACGTGGCCCGAAATCATCGACGTTCTCTGCTTTCTCCCCCTCTTGGGAACTAGATTCTTCCAGCTGTTCCAGAAAGGGATTCTGCTCCATCTCCTGATCAATATACTCTTCCAACTCAGGAGCTGACATAAGCAAGATTGCAATCGCCTGACGCAATTCTGGCGTTATAAGTAATTTTTGCTGTTGTTGAAGATTAATCTCGTAGTTGAGTCGCAATTTGTTCTCCTTTACAACGGCAAAACCAAGGCCATTTAATCCTTGACCAACAGGTGCTGAGCCAATTCTTCCAAGCGTCGCAACCGGTAAGCAACTCCCGATTTTGGCATCGGAGGTTCAATTATCGTACCTAATTCTTTTAATGAGCAATCGGGGTACTCCACCCTTAATGAGGCGATCTCCCGCCAAGACTCGGGTATAATTTCCCAACCAAACTGATGAATTAACTGCTCGATCAGCTCTTTTTGTCGCACGGCAGCTTCCACAGTCTTTTCAAGATTAGCGGTCTCACAATTAACCTGACGATTAACCTGATTGCGAACTGATTTAACAATCCGAGCATTCTCAAACGCCAACAAGCTAGTGTGCGCTCCCCCGAGCCTAAGCATGTCAACTATCCCTTCACTATCCTTAATATATATCAAATGGGTCTGTTTGCGTTCAGCGGGACGGGCTTTTACTCCCTCTCGCTCCAGCATGCGACAAACATCCCGCGCTGTTTCCCAGTGAGGAACAATGATCTCTAAATGGTAATTACCTTCGGGGCGATTAACTGAGCCGCGAGCTAGAAAAGCTCCCCTTAGGAAAGCTCGACGACAGCAACGTATTTTAGCGTGCTCGGGCTTAACCCCAGGCACCAATTCTCCATTTTGCATTATGCCCAGTTCTTCAAGAATTGCCAGCTTATCACTCGGAAGCTCTGCTCGAACCAGATAGCTGTTGCCTTTTTTTAATCGAATACCTTTACCCATCATAACTGATACCGGCAATTGATATAGGTTCTTAAAGAGTTTGAAGGTCTTACGTGCCACAGCTGGGCTTTCGGTGCTGACGGTTAAAACTAAATTACCGCTATTAATCTGCAGGGTGCCACTCATTTTTAATATCGCTGATAACTCTGCTTGCTGGCAGCACGTTCGCTCACACGTAACCCGAGCCATTTCGTTTTTCGCTTGCAAAGAGAAACTCATGCTCAGCCTACCCCCTTTTGATGGAACCTAATAACTCCAGGAGCACCTGTGAAAGTCTTGCCGAATCGTGCCAAGCCAGGACACCCTCGCCGAGCAAATCAGCCGTAATGGGTTTAACCCCCAAGGCCTCAATTTCTGCGCAGTCATACTCTACCGGGTAAGCCTCCTCGCTACGATAGCGAGCGGCTACCTCCGATGTTATCACTCGATTGTTAACCACGGCATAATCAAGACAGGGTTGGCCTATATGCTGATAAATCATCCGCAGGTGTTCGGCCGCAGTAAAACCATCGGTTTCCCCATGTTCAGTCATAATATTGCAGACATATACACGGGGACAGGTGGCATTAACCATGGCAGCTTTGAGAACTGGAACCATCAAATTAGGCAGCAAACTGGTAAAAAGGCTTCCCGGTCCTAGAATAATCATGTCAGCCTCAGCTATTGCCTGCAAAGCTTCTGGTGGAGCAACAACTTCTTCCGGATCAAGAAATATTCGACTTATTGAAGCCGGGTAAGCTCGAATAGCCGTCTCACCAAATACTACCTGGCCATCACTCATCTGGGCGCCTAGGGTAACCATCTGTAGCGCCGCCGGTAATACCCGGCCTCTGATGGCTAAGATTTTACTGACTTCAGTAACCGCGATCATAAAATCACCAGTAATTTCGGTCATTGCTGTTAACAGCAGATTACCCAGGGTATGGCCTTGTAACCCTTCACCCTGTTTAAACCGATGTTGAATCACCTGTTCCATCAGGTTTTCCGTGGTAGCTAAGGCAACGAGGCAGCGACGAATATCGCCAGGGGGCATCATACCCAATTCGCGCCGCAACCAACCAGAACTCCCACCATCGTCAGATACAGTAACGATGGCAGTAAGGAACTCCGTATATTGTTTTAACCCTCGTAGCAGCATGGAGAGGCCCGTGCCCCCTCCTAGTACCACGATACGAGGTTGATTATCATCTCTCATTCCCGGTTACCCCCGGTCCCTTTTCCGCTCTATATCGCGGTGTTTTACCACTACTTCATAACCCTGCTCACTTAAAAACTCTCCTAGGGCTTCGGTTAGGGCTACCGAACGGTGTTGCCCACCGGTGCAACCTAAAGCTATCATCAAATGTGCCTTACCCTCACTTAAATAGTAGGGGAGGAGAAAACCGAGAAAGCCATAAAGCCGAGTATTGAACTCTGCCGTCAAGGGATTATTCATTACATAATCAGCTACCGGTTGATCATGTCCGGTGAACTCACGTAACTCACAGACATAATAGGGGTTAGGCAAAAACCGCACATCAAAAACCAGATCCGCATCACTGGGCAAACCCCATTTGTAACCGAAGGAAACCACATTAATACTAAAATTCTTAAAGCCCTGTTCCGAGTTAAACAGTCGGGTAAACTCTTCTTTAAACTGCTGGGGAGATAATTCAGAAGTATCAATAATAATACTGGCTTGGCCGCGCAGATCTTCCAGCATCGAACGCTCTAAAAGTATTGCGTCTTGCAAACTGCCGGCCGCCGCTAATGGATGCCGGCGTCGCGACTCCTTAAAGCGCCGAATTAAGACCTCGACTGAAGTATCGAGAAAGAGAATCCGATAGGTATAACCGAGGCGAGCTATCTCTGCTAATGCTTCGGCTAGATCGCCGAAAAAATGTCCCCCCCGGACATCAATGCCAAAGGCCACCCTTTTGATACCGTCAGTGGTATGGTCGGCTAATTCAATAAATTTAGTTAAAAGGGCGGGCGGTAGGTTATCGACGCAGAAGTAACCTAGGTCCTCTAAACAACTAGCGGCCAAGGTTTTCCCCGCACCAGATAAACCGGTAATGATAACGATCTCAGTACTCTTTTTTACCAGCTCATCGACCACGGTTACTCCCCCTTCCACATCGGATGAAACTTGAATCTCACTTTCAGCTTATGACCTATATATTAATTATAACATTCAGTAATAGGGGTAATTTAAATCTGATAGCATCGACTCCGATCCCGGAAGGCTTTCACCTGACGAAGATGGTCCTCGTGATGCTCCTGATAATCGCTTCGTCCCAACAAGCTATAAGTAATCTGCTTACCTTCCTCAACCCCCGGTTGATCAAAGGCATTGATTTCCCATAAACAAGCCATATAAGCCACTAAAACCTGGTAGAAATAAAATAGGGCTCCCAGGCAACGAGGTGACTGTTCCGCTAAGGTAAGTTGATAGCAAGGATGCCCGGTATTGATCAGGCTAATCTGGGTCGAAAGCTGTTCAACCTCAAGTTGATACTGCAGACTATGTCCGGCTAAATAAGCATACTCCTTTTCACTGCTGTAAACGGTTGGTATGGTTAGTGGTTCACCTTGATCTTTAATCCCGATAAAGCCATAAACTTTATCGGCAGGTCCTTCTTTAAACAGTTGTAATAAAGAATGTTGATCAGTCGCTCCCACACAGGCTAGCGGGGTACACCCGGCATGAATTATCCCCCCGTTTAAAGAATTCTTCTTACCCAGGCTCTCGCCCCATAGCTGCATGTACCAAAGGCCGAAATCGGCTAGAATGCTAGCATAGTTAAAAAGCACATGCATACTCTTCCCGCCGCTTTTCACCAGGGCAAATAGTTTATCGCCTAAGAGCAGTACCGGACTTGACGCGCCAGCTTGGACCAGAGATTGCTGCACCTCGTGAGCACCTTGCAGCAATTCAGGTAGGTTCACTCCTGTAATCGCCGCCGGCAATAAACCCGCTGCTGATAATACGGAATAACGTCCGGGCAAATGAGCCGGCAAGTGCAGTAATCGACAACGCAGGGACCTAGCCAAGCGATTAATGCCATTATCCCCGGGATCGCAAATGATTACGGTATCTTCTAACCGGCCGCCTCGATCCTTAATTTGGGCAGAAAAATACATAAATGCGGCTGCGGTTTCTGGAGTTGAACCTGATTTGCTGACATAAATCAGACAGGTCTTGCTCATATCGAGCTGACTAGCGGTTTCTCGAATAATAACCGGGTCTAGGTTATCAATAATAAACAGTTTTGGCCCCTGGGATTTAAGATTATAAAATGGCCCTTGGATAAAGCTGATGATAGCACGAGCACCAAGGGCTGATCCTCCAATCCCCAGCAGCAAGACATTTTCATATTTATCCCGAATAACCTGGGCTAGCTGCGTTACCCTAGCCAATTCCGCGTCAGCGGTTAAGCCTAGGGTAACCGGGGATCTTTGCTCGCGAAAAGACGCAATAAATTCTTCCTGCAAGCTACCGGGAGCTGTATATCCAATATCATCTAGATGCCCCAAATCCAAAGTAAGAGCTTCCATGTTTCTTCCCCTCTCCACCTAAAACCGTGACTATATTATCTATTTATCTAAAGCTATTAGCTCATAAGCCCGACTACCCATGCCGATTTGCTCACCATGAATAACCTGCGGTTCCCAGTTTACTCCCGGGTGAATAGCCTTGAAGATATCCTGTCCAGCGGCCAGCCCCTCCAGCATGGAACCTGGCACTACCGGCATAGAATTAACCAGATCACAACTCGCCTGGTCAATCGCTACCGGATCGAGAGAAGCTAAGATACCGACATTGGGAATAACCGCCAAATCATTAAAGCCATAGCAATCACACTCGGGGCTAACATCGGTAACCAGATTGATATACCCTACTTTACCGGCTTTATCTTTAACTGCTCCCCAGGCATATTCCACCATCTTTTCCTGAACCGCTTCGGGGGTGGTTTTCCAACTGATACCAATTGCATCATAGACACAGGTAACCGCGCATTCCCCGCAACCCCAACAAAGCTCCGAATTAATGCTGGCTTTCGGCTTTTCGTCACCTACCATAGCAATCGCTTCGGCCGGACACCAGACCTGGCAACGTTGACAACTACGACATTTATCTTCTTTGATCCGGGGCAGTACATCTGAGTGCATCTGTTGTTTACCACTGCGCGAACCCAAACCCATACCCAGATTTTTTAGTGCTCCCCCAAAGCCGGTTAACTCATGACCCTTAAAATGGCTAATTACCATCATGGCATCGGCATGAATGGCGGCACTACCGATATTGACTTCCTTGAAATGCTTACCATTGACCTCCACCTTAATATAGTCTTTACCAGTAAGGCCATCCGCAATGATGATCGGTGCTCCGATCACCGTATAGTCAAAACCATTGAGCATAGCGGTTTGCAAATGGTCGACGGCATCAGAACGGGTACCTCGGTACAGTGTGTTAGCATCTGTCAAAAACGGCTTGCCACCCTGCCCTTTTACCCAGTCTACTACTCGCCGTAT
>JBLNAS010000017.1:0-2729 GCA_050259475.1 Methylocystaceae bacterium | reverse complement strand
CCCCTTACTTGATCAGGAAACCGGATACTGCAAAAGCTATAATACCTTTTATTGGCGTTATTTTAACTGTGGCCGTTATCCCGCCACGCAAGCTCAAATCGATTATTATGGTTGCCAAAAGTGGGTGCTCAAAAAATCCGTGTCTATTAATTAAGGCCTGGACCTTTAAGCGGCTAATTACCCTAGAAGTAGATTCCATAATCCGACGAGTCCGATGAAGTTGCCGATGACGAAATGGGAAAGGCTGACACCGATTAGATTACGCTGGCGGGAAAATAGCCAGCCCCATACCAGTCCACTGACCACGGTAACTAGAGCCATTCCTACCGAGTAAAACAGGTGAAATGAGCCAAATACACAAGATGAAACGATTATAGCCAGGAAAGAGCGGAATTTACTATCTGCCAGGCTCCTTTCCAGGGAACTTTGCAATACCCCGCGGCTTACGAATTCCTGGATGGGAGCAATAAATAGATAAGTAAAGTAAGATAAGCTAATTAGGCTGAGATCAATAATGGAATGTCCAGCGAAAGTCGGTAAGTAGCTGGTCATCCAAAGTTTAATAGCCGATAATAGGCCCATAATTACCAGGGTGGCTATAGCAGCTTCGATAAGTGATTGCTTGGTACCTTTCATAGTTAAACCAAAAAAACTAAGAGGTAGATTGGTCTTTCTAATTATAAGGATAGATATCACCAGGAAGAGTAGGGAGAAACCCGCTGTTACTAGCTCATGGATACTGAGGCCAAAGAGCGAGGAATGTGATGTTTTTAGGATCGCCAAGAAAAATGAGTAGGTACAAAGTGATAGTAAAAGCGTATTAAAAACGAAGGTGGAGTCGGTCTGGATTTTTTGTAACTGGGCATTCTTAATCGCTACTGCCGCTTGGCTGGCAATGGCTTCAATAAATTTCTCCAGTTCCTGCGGAAAGGGAATGGACGAACCGTCGTTGGCTAGTTTGTTTATGAGCTGAATTACACCAATTACTGAGCCGTCATGATATTTCATGGGGACCGAGAGTACGGAAACCGTGTGATAACCATGTGCAATGTCATAGCTGTTGTTGTGTCGGTAACTTTCAGTATCAGCTATGGCAGAGCAATCGGGTATGTTGACAGTTTGACCAGTAATAGCAGTGTAGCCGGCAATCGAACTACGGGAGAGCTTTAAGGGGATAGCCGCAAAACTGTCAGGTTGCCCGTTATTCTGATTAGCTTGCGATACCGTATGGCTAGCTTGAAATACTAAACGCAAGGGCTCTTCCTGACGTATATATAGGGAGCAACCATCACAACCAGCAAAAGTTATCACTTCATTGATAATAATCTGCCATAAATTATCTAATTGAGTTTCGGCATTTAAAGCGATACCAATTTTGCTCATAGAAAAGGCGATATTTGTATAGTCCATTATCACAAGTCTCCTCACCGTTACAAAATAGGTTTAAGAGCAGAGTAGGCGCAGGCCAACTAAACTACCAGCAAAAACCAAGGTCAGTAATATGCTCCAGATAAGAGCGCCAATACACATCCACCAGATCAAGCGTATAAAAGGCGCACCCAAGGCAATACCTAAGATGGTCCCTAAGGGAGCACCGGTTATCAGTGGGGCTATGATGCCTAGACCTGGTACGCCGTAGCGAATCCAAATGCTCTTAAGCCTTTCGTTTTTCCGGGTAATCGGCTTATCCCAATAACGGCGACGAACCCAGCCGCTGAATTTTATGCCGAGTAGGCCGGTAATAATTATTCCTAAGCTGGTACCAGTAGCAGCAGTCAAACTAACACATAGTGGGCTCAGGCCAAGAGCCAACCCCGCGGGAATAGCTCCCCATAATGCGACTACAGCTAAGCACCCCACCAATAAGATCTTTCCGGTTAGAAGCATATGGTTAACTCCTGACTATAAACTAAACGAAGAGGTATATCTGTCAATAAAAGATTGCCGCTCGGTGTTTTAGGTAATGGTGTATTTTATGCGACCGTTAGCTACTATATGGTACGTCTTAATGTAGAGCTCAAGCAGGCGGTGGCTGACTTAAAAACAGGCTAAGGCAAGTCGGTTAATAAGACATACACCATAAAGCGACTATTTTCCTGCTTAACGGATTTATTGATAATGAATAGTTCGAGCAGGGATTTTTTAGTTAGTTAAGAAAGTGTTAAACAAATAGTTAAGGGGGGATCTAGTGTGCTAAATAATCCCGAGGCGACAAGCCAAGCGATGCAAATTCTACGTAATGGGGATAACTTTCAGTGGTATGTAATTCCCTTATTGATCTTTGTTCTCTACATATATGCTGACTTATGGGAGCGTAAGGACTATCGAGCTATAGCTGCCGGACTAGCACTTTATATGGTGCACTGGTTTGTAGAAATCGGTAATGCATTAATTCAGCACTTCTCCGGGCATGCCTTGTGGACAGTGCCAGATGGGACAGCCTTGTCACTACTAGTAGGAGTAGGGATAGAAATCAACTTGATGTTTGCGGTGGCTGGTATCGTAGCGGTTAAGATGATGCCAAAAGACCCAGCGCAAAAAGTGTTAGGGCTGAGCAATCGATTAGTCTTTTCGGTGGCTAACGCTGCCTTGGCTGCTATCCTGGAAATATTTTTGGTGCGGACACCGACTTTTATCTGGGTTTATCCTTGGTGGGGAGCGCTGCCGGTTTTTATAACCGTTTATATACCTTTCTTTGCTGCCGCTTGTTATGGATATGACTGGCAACC
>JBLNAS010000016.1:0-5682 GCA_050259475.1 Methylocystaceae bacterium | reverse complement strand
CGACCTGCTTGAACAACTCCGGGGAGCGGGGGTCTTTAATGTTGCTGAGGTTCAGTTCGCGGTACTAGAGACTGATGGTAAGATTTCGGTACTTAAAACGCCAGCCTTGCAGACGGTAACCCTTCGCGATCTTAATTTAGTACCAAAGAATACCGGCCTTCAGAGTGAATTGATCTATGATGGGGTGGTAGTCGAGCAAAACTTGGTGGATCGTAATCTAAGTCGCTATTGGCTTGATCGTGAACTGCGAAACCACAATATCAACTCACCAGCGGAAGTATTTTTAGCCACGGTCGATGATTCGGGGACGCTTTTTATCGATACCTACCACGACCATCTGGTTAATCCGATAAATGTCAGTGATTATCCTGGACCTTATTAAAGAAGGAGCAAAGCTAAGCTATGAAACCTTGGTTGCGTACCTTAATCGCTTATGCCATTCCACTGATTATTCTAGGTACATCCATATGGGTAATGACGCTGGAACCGACCAGTCAACAAAATCAACAATTTATCCAACATACTAACCAGATTGAGGAGCTCATTAACCATGCCCAATGGAATGACGCACTAAAAGAATTGCGGATGGTGGACAAAATTTATACGGCAGCCCTCCCGCGGATTCAGTTCAGTATGGAACGGGATGAGATAAATGATGTAAAGCTCTCATTAACCCGTCTTAAAGCTTATTTGGTTACTGGTAATCGGGCAGAGGCCCTGGCATCAACGCTGGAAGCCAGGCAGCATTGGCAAAATTTAGGTCGCTAATAATCGGGGGAGGCGAAAGCTGATGTTAAGAATAGGAGTGATAGGTCAATCCGGAAGTATACCGGAGAAAATGTATCACCTGGCGGAAGCTTTGGGGCGGGAGATTGCAGATCAAGGGTGCATTCTATTTACTGGCGGCACCAGCGGAGTAATGGAGGCTGCCTCCAAAGGTGCTCAAGCGGCCGGGGGCTTAGTGGTAGGTATATTACCGGGTGACGAAGAGGCTGGAAATTCCTATATTGATGTGCCCGTCAACACCGGTTTAGCCGGTGACTATCGGAGCCTGATCCTGGTGCATACCTGTGATGGGCTGATCATGGTAGGAGGCGGCAATGGCACCCTGGGTGAACTATCGACCGCCGGTCTTAATCGTAAACCAGTGGTGATTATTGAGTCCTCAGGCGGATGGGCGGAGCGCGTACGGCAGATAGCATTTGACGGGTGTTACCTTGATCATCGACGCGATATGAAGCTGGAGTATGCCAGTGATGCTGCCCAGGCGGTATCACGGCTACTGTCGTGTATAGCCGAGGGGAAATCCACTAGTGACCTTAGTGATTATGATGCTGAAAAGGATGACATGGTTTCAAGGAAGCGAGGCACCAATGGATAAACCATTGCCACCAGTCAGTGATGAAGATTTGTTAGCCTTTTTTAAACAGTTGGACCGGGCTTATTTTATCACTACCGAAGCACGTTCCTACGCCTTTACTGATCAGCCTTTACCTATCGGTCATGGCCAAACCATTTCCCAGCCAACCCTGGTAGTGGAAATGACTCGCCTTTTGCAATTAACATCGGAAAGCCGGGTGTTGGAAATCGGTACTGGGTCTGGCTATCAGACCGCTTTTTTAGCTGAATTTGCGGGTGAAGTTTTCACTATCGAAAGGATACCTGAATTGGGCAAACCGGCGCAGCAGCGGTTAGATAAACTGGGTTACCATAACATTACTTTTCGGATTGGTGATGGCAGTGAAGGTTGGCCGGAACATGCTAGCTTTGATCGGATTATTGCTACCGCTGGTGCCCTAACTGTTCCACAGGAATTGATAGAACAGTTAGCTATAGGTGGGATTATGATTATTCCCATCGGCTCACTAGGTGAGCAACAGTTGTTGCGCATTAAAAAGGGGGAGTCCGGGGAAATAAGTCAAGAGATACTGGGTGATGTCCGTTTTGTTGAATTCAAAGGGAAATATGGTTGGGAGCAAAATAGCTAAAAAGGTATTGAGCAGAAAATAATACACGCAATATTCCATAAATAATTTGTGGGTGCCCCCTTAATATTACGAATGGTATGATAGAAATAAGGATAATCTATTTTAATTTGGGGGGGTATTATTAGCATGCCTGCTACTAATTACTTGTTTGACACCAGAGATGTTAAGTTTGTGCTTAAAGAATGGCTGGACATGGATAAGTTGATGGCAATGGATGAGTACAAAGATTACTATACCACGGATGACATTGATCTTTATCTCGATGTGGCATTTAAGATTGCCCGTGATGTAGTGGCTCCAGCCAATGGTGATGCTGACCTTATTGGGGCTCAGTTTGCTGATGGCAAAGTAACCTTGCCCGCATCAGTCAAAAATGCTTACTACAAAGTAGCGGAAGCTGGAATGGGTGCTTGCTGGTTTGATCACCGGGAACCGGGTAACATTCCCCGTACCGTGGCAGCAGCTCAGATCGAAATGATTACTGCAGCTTCCCCTTGTATGTGTATGTATTGGGGTGCCGGTGGATCGGCGGCTGATGTTATTGCGCTTTATGGCAATGAAGAAGTGAAATCACTGTTTGTGGATAAAATGTTTGACTCCACCTGGGGTGGCACCATGAACCTAACCGAACCCGGTGCTGGTTCTGATCTGGGTAACCTATCGACCAAGGCTTTCCCGACTGATACCCCGGGTCTCTACAAGATCAAAGGTACTAAATGCTTTATTACCGCTGGCGACACCGACCTCTGGGAAAACATAGTTCACTTGGTGTTGGCTCGTCCCGAGGGGGCTAAAGCAGGTACTTCGGGTATTGCTCTGTTCGCCGTCCCTAAATTCCGTCCTAATCCAGATGGTTCTGTCGGCGAGTACAATGACGTTATCACCGTAGGTATTGAACATAAGATGGGACTCAAAGGCTCGGCTACTTGCACCTTGTCCTATGGCGAAAATAATGATTGCTATGGCTGGTTAATCGGCGCACCTCCCAATGAGGAAGGTAAAGCTCAAGGTATGGCTCAGATGTTCCATATGATGAACGAAGCCCGTTTAGGCACTGGTATGATGGCCTTATCTTGTGCCACCGAAGCTTACCTTAACGCTCGTGACTATGCTAAAATCCGTGTCCAGGGCCAGAAGATTACCGATCCCAAAGGACCGAGAGTTGCCATTATCGAGCATGAAGATGTCAAGCGTATGCTCTTGCATCAGAAAGCCGTAACCGAAGCTTGCCGGGCCTTGCTTTACAAGTCCTACTGGCTGACCGATATGGCGCTGGCTTCTAAGGATGAGGAAGAAAAGAAATACTATGATGATACCTTCATGATTAACAACCCCATGTGCAAGGCTTATGTAACTGAAGTGGCTTGGCCGCTGGTCGGAGAAGCCATTCAGTGCTATGGCGGCTATGGTTATTCAGAAGAATATGGTGTGGCTCAGTTAGCACGTGATGTAAAAATCTACTCGATCTGGGAAGGTACCACCTATATTCAGTCCATGGACCTCGTAGGTCGTAAGTTTATGATGAGCAAGGGTAAGCCCTTTATGAAGTGGATGGGCGAAATTGCCAAGTTCATGGAAACGAACAAAGATACTACTGAATTTGCGGCTGAGTTCAAGATGCTGGGCGAAGCTTTTGGTGCCTTTGGCGAAATCCTGGGCATGTTCCGCACCCATTTGACTGAAGGTCGTATTAGCTACATGCCATTGTGGGCTACCCGTATCATGATGTGCATGTCCATGGTCTATTGCGGTATGCTGATGCTAGAACAAGGTCTCTTAGCCTCAGCGAAACTTAAGGCCGTAGGCGATGACCACTTTGATGCTAATTTCTATAAAGGCAAAATCGCCAGTGCTCGCTTCTACCTCTTAAACGAGGTTCCTCAGGTATTGGCCACCAGATCTTCCTTTGCTACCGCTGACCTCAGTGCCGTAGACTTGAAGCCCGAGTACTTGGGCTAACATTTACCCTTATTTATGTAATGCGTGGGAATGAGAGAAAGAACATTCATTTTCCGACCGAGATATAATTAGACTTATGGAAATAATCACTAAGGCCAGGGAGAAATACCACTTCCTGGCCTATTCTTATTTTCTAGTAATTGGTCAGCGTAGGATATAAGGCCTCAGAAATTCTTTGGTCGGTGATTGCATTAGCAAACTGGACATCTTAGAATAGCAGAGACAGCATAGATCACGCGATAAGGGCGAAAATATAGGGGAGAAATGTTTTTGCTTATTTAGAGATGTTAGGCGGAAGTAATAAATGATAAATTTCAAGAAAATAGAGATAGATGATAAAAGGTGGATAGATCCTCTTCTTACAGCCGCCGATATGCGTGGCTGCCAACATAATTTTACCAACCTTTTTGCCTGGTCAGAAATCTATAGATATCGTGTAGCCAGGGTTGATGATTACTTGGTAGTTAAAGGGGAACAGTTGGATAAAACCCCCTATTATTTATATCCAGCGGGGCAGGGTGATCCTCAATCAGTAATCAGAGCTTTGCAAGAAGACGCTGTAAACTGTGGGTATGGATTTACTTTGGCCGGTCTATCAACTGAGAATATTGCTGTGCTTAACAGCTTATTCCCGAGGAGTTTTGAATATATTGAGCGGCGAGATAGCTTTGATTATGTTTACCTTTTAGATAAGCTGGTGACTCTATCCGGGGATAAATCCAAATCCAAACGCAACCATGTCAATTATTTTAAAAAGCATAACAATTGGAGCTTTGAGCCAATAGGATTGGAAAATCTAGCCGAGTGCTGGGAGATGAACAAACAGTGGTGTAAAGTGCATGGGTGCCAGGAGGATAACCATCTTGCTAATGAGAACTGTGCCGTGATGCGATGCTTTGATAATTTTATCGAGCTGGGCTTAGAGGGTGGGCTTCTTCGTTCCGAAGGCAGAGTTGTTGCTTATACTATGGGAGATAAGCTCAATTCAGATACCTATGATATTCATATCGAAAAGGCCTTTGGAGAAATCCATGGTGCCTATCAAATAATTAACCAAGAATTTACGACTCTTATACAAAAACTGCATCCCGAATTAATTTATGTTAATCGTGAGGAAGATATGGGTATCGAGGGATTAAGAAAAGCCAAATTGTCATATCATCCGGTCAAGATGGAGGTTAAATACTGGGGAGAATTAGTTCGACTTTAAATCAGAGTGATTGCGGTGTTATTAATAGGAGGATCACGAAAATTAATATGAATGAAATAAGACTTGCTCACCAAGGGGAGACAGATCGGCAAAAAGAAATATGGCAACTCTGCTTTGGAGATAGTGATTCCTATATTGATTTTTTCTATGCTAATCGGTACCAAGAAGATGAAACGCTGTTATTGCTTCAAGACCGTGAGATAATGGCGATGCTGACCATGATACCCGTCACAGTAATAGCTGCTGATGGTCAAAGTTTTGACTCTACTATGCTCTACGCTATCGCCACCCATCCAAAATACCAAAATAGAGGGTTTGCTACCCAGCTAATGAATTATGCTAATCAACATTTGGGAGGACAGAAGAAGGTATTTTCTGTTCTAGTTCCGTCTGGGGAGAAACTTTTCAATTTTTATCGTAAACAAGGATATCAGGATGGCTTCTATATTAGAGAGACTTTGCTGACCGAGACCATGATCGAGAGTGTGCTCACTGACGCAAGCTGCCAGTGCACTATATCAGACA
>JBLNAS010000015.1:0-5629 GCA_050259475.1 Methylocystaceae bacterium | reverse complement strand
ATGGGAGCTTATACCAATCCGCCGATTTATACTGCAGCTGTTCATAAAGCGGTGCAAGAGCAGGTGTTAAGTCCTACTGTACAAGCAATGAAAGTTCGGGGAACACCTTATACCGGGGTTATCTATGCTGGATTGATGTTAACCAAACAGGGGATCAAAGTATTAGAGTATAATGCCCGTTTCGGTGATCCGGAGTGTCAGGCAATAATGGCTTTGTTGGAAAGTGATCTCTATGAACTGCTCTATGCTGCCTCGACAGGCAGCCTCAGGCAGACCCAGGTTAGCTTCAGTAACCAGCAAGCGGTTTGCGTTGTTATGGCGGCGGCCGGTTATCCAACCAGTCCTCGCAAAGGGGACACGATATCAATCGGGGTAGTTCCTGCTGAAGTGATGGTATTTCAGGCGGGCACTGCTATTAAAAATGGTCAGTTGGTAGTTGCTGGAGGTAGGGTTCTAAATGTAGTTGCCACCGCCCCCACCCTGCAGGCAGCAGTAGACAAAGTATATTCGGCATTGCCAGCGATCAGCTTTGAGGGTGCACATTACCGCCGGGATATCGCTTATCGGGCACTTCGTCCCTCTCGCGAGGACAGCGTATGACTTCGCAGCGTCGTGGCCTAATACTGGTAATCATATTAGTACTGGCAGTCTTGCTGTACTTCAATTTGACCCGTCAGTTTATAAAGATGACAGCATTATTTGCCCTGCCTGTAGTTATGCTCTATTTGCTCAGAGCCAGGCTTCCGGGCCGTAATATTGGGCGCTCCATTATTGCTGCGGCGATGGTATTGATAATAGTAATATATGGTATCCAACTGGTTAAGCTGCCGGTTAAAGCCAAAGTTTGGGATCTAAATGAACAGGGTGCGGCCCTGGTAGCGGCCGGGAAGTATGATCAGGCTCGCCAGGTTTATGTGCAGATGGGAGAGCTTGGTGATGAAGAGACCATGCAGAGGAAACTGGCTCAGCTGCAAGTTCAGGAAGGTTATGCCGCCAACATAAAAAAGGCCCGGGAGTTAGCTAAAAACGGGAATAAAGTTGCTGCGATAGCGTTGTTAAAGTCGGTTCCCCCCACTGCGGGCAGCTATCGGGAAGCGCGTAAGTTATTAAAAACCCTGGACTAAAGTATAATAATTAAAGATCAGCCCGGAGCCAATTTCAAAGGTTGTGCTTCCGGGCTTTAAAATGTTAACATGTTAAAAAAAATAGCGAAGTGGGGATACGGATATGGTTAACCTGGAAATGGTTAAAACCCATCCCTTTGTTAATACTGCCATGGACATGGGCAATGAATTTATCGGTAATACCGGTGCTATTGAGCATAATCGACGGCATGCTGAGTATGTAGCCCGCATGGCTGCGCAGGTGCTTGAAGGACTGGGGGGAACACCTCGGGAAGCCGAACTGGCTACTATAGCTGGCTATCTCCATGATATCGGCAATATGGTTAACCGTTATAAACACGGTATGGCGGGTGCCTTGATGGCTATGTCGATTCTTCTGGAACTGGGGATGGACCCGGCAGAAGTGACTACTATTATGGGGGCAATTGGTAACCATGAGGAACAATCAGGTGGCAATGCGGTTAATCGCGTGGCGGCTGCGGTTATCCTGGCCGACAAAACCGATGTTCATCATTCACGGGTACGCAAACGCGATGTGGCGACCTTTACCACCCGGGATCGTGTTAACTGGGCTTGTTATGAATCAGCTTTAACCATTAACCGGGCTGAGGCAACCATTATTATGGAATTGAAGATTGATACTACCATCTGTTCAGTAATGGAGTATTTTGAGATATTTCTAACCAAGATGCTGATGTGTAAGCGGGCAGCTGAGTTCTTAGGGTGTCGGTTTGGTCTGCATATCAATGAGGTTAGCCTGTTATAAAACACGGGAAGGAGAATAGTTAACATGACAGAATTCCGTCCCAACTGGAGTGACCCGGGAACTGACCGTCTGGTACAGGCCATTCTAGCATTGGAGAATACAGAGGAAGTCTACCGCTTTCTCGATGACATATGTACGATTAGTGAAGTAAAAGCCCTGGCCCAACGGTTGCAGGTTGCCTTGATGCTTAATCAGGAAGAGACCTATACATATATTGCGGGTGTAACTGGAGCCAGTACCGCGACGATTAGCCGCGTCAAACGCTGCCTGCAATATGGGGCTGGTGGTTATAAGTCGGTTTTGCCCAAGATTGTACAGCAGGAGGGTAAAAATGCCTAGAGAACGTGAAGTGCCGGGTGGGGTTAAGGACTTTTTGCCCCGAGAAATGGGATTAAAGCGTCAAATTGAACTAGCAGCACTTAGCATGCTAAAGAGCTGGGGTTATCAGGAAGTAGATACCCCGGTTTATGAGTACCTGGAAGTAGTTGAACGCTCTGCCGGTCAATATATTCGCGAGGAGTTACAGCTGCTTTTAGATCGGGAGGGGCATATCCTGGTATTACGTCCAGAAATGACGATCCCGATTGCCCGCCTCGCCTCTACCCATCTGAAAGAAGAGCCATTGCCGCTGCGGCTGGCTTATTCAGCCAACATCTTCCGGCATACTCAGCCCCAAATGGGCCGATATAAGGAGTTCTGGCAGTTAGGAGTCGAGATGATCGGGGCAAAAGGGGTAAGAGCTGATGCTGAGGTTATCGCCCTGGCAGCACTATGCCTGGAGCGCATGGGCCTAAGGGATTATAAGATTAGTGTTAATCATGTGCGTATCTTCAACCAGATTATGTCAGCACTGCATCTTGATATTGATGAGGATCAGAGCTTACGGGACTTAGTAGTACGCAAGGATTTGGTCGGCTTGGAGAGTAAGCTGGAGCAGTTGAACCTGCCCGCTCCGCTGAAAGAAGAGCTGCTAAAGCTGCCGCTGGCGCAGGGTGGTCCCGAAATTATTAAACAGTTTCCCAGCTTGATGCTCTTGCCCAAAGTTAAAGGTGCTGTCGATGAACTGATGAAAGTAATTGCAGAGCTGGAGCGACTGGGTGTTGGTGATCGGGTGGTAATTGACCTGGGAGTTCTGCGTGATCTTGATTATTATACCGGAGTAATATTTGAGGGCTATTCACCCCAGTTAGGTTTTCCTTTGTTGGGTGGCGGTCGTTATGATAATCTGATGTCCCAGTTTGGCTGGGCTAACCCGGCTACGGGTTTTGCTATCGGTTTGGAAAGGGTTATGCTGTGCTTGGGTTTCCCGGTGGATAATGAAAAGCGATATTTCATTGGTGGAAACGACTGGGGACGAATTATAAAAGAAGCCGAACGCCTGCGCGAACAGGGAATGATCGTTGAAGTTGATGTGGAGGGTCGTTCAAGAACTGATTTACTAAAAGACCTGGAACAGCGTCCCGGTTATGAAGTGATCTACGTTGATTAAATGGCAACACTACTTTAGGGGGGCTAAAGACTTACTTTAGCCCCCCTAAAGTTAATTTTACTATTGACGCATTTTTGCCGGCATAGTAAACTTTTCTCTATTAGAATGATATATTAACGCTTTAACATGTTAAAGTGGTGGGAGTGAGACGATCTATGTCTAATTTAACTATTGCCCTACCTAAAGGCAAACTGCATATAGATGCACTACAAATGCTTGATAAGATTGGGTTTCCGGTTACCGGAGTATCTGATGAAGCACGAACCCTGCGTTTTGAGTTTCCAGAGCAAGAGGTAACTTATATCATGGCCCGGCCGACAGATGTTCCGACCTATGTTGAGTATGGAGCGGCTGATCTGGGTGTGGTAGGCAAAGATGTTATCGAAGAGCAGGATAAGGATGTCTATGAGATGGCTGACCTGGGATTTGGCTACTGCCGTTTTGTGGTAGCAGTGCCAAAGTCAGGAGGATTTAATCGCTTGGCCGACCTTAATTATCGGCGGGTAGCTACCAAGTTTCCTCATGTGGCCGATAAATACTTTCGTGACTGTGGCTTACAGGTTGAAGTTATTAAATTACACGGTAATATCGAATTAGCACCCCAGATGGGTCTGGCTGATGCCATCGTTGATATTGTTTCCACCGGACGAACCTTGAAGGAGAACAATCTACAAGAAATGGTTACGATTATGGAATCAACAGCTCGGCTGGTGGTAAACCGAATTAGCTACCGTACCCATTACCAGCGGGTGTTATCCCTGATTCAAGAACTAAACCGTATGGCCAAGGAGGTTAAATAGATGGTAAAGGTGTTGCGGGATAAAACGGTAGAATTAGAGGAATTCTTAGGCAGTACTTATCAGGATCTGGCTCAGTATGAAGAACGAGTGCAAGAGATGGGTGTGGATATTAAAAACCGGGGTAATGAAGCCGTTCTGGATTATACCCGCCGCTTCGACGGGGCTGACTTGACTATAAATAGCTTTCTGGTGAGCAGTAGGGATATCGCTGAAGCCTATGGTTTGATTGATGATGATTTTCTTCCTGCCATACAGGCTGCTATCAGCAATATTAGGGATTTCCACAGCAAACAACTGAAGCCATCCTGGATGGAACCGGATCGCCAGGGTAATATACTGGGGATGATGAGGAAGCCTCTGGCCCGGGTTGGTATATATGTCCCGGGTGGTACTGCTGCTTATCCCAGTTCGGTAATGATGAATGCTATCCCCGCCCAAGTAGCTGGCGTCAGCGAGATTGTCATGGTTTCACCGCCTGACAAAGATGGCCGTCTGAACCCATATACACTGGTAACTGCTAATGAGTTAGGGATTAAGGAGATCTACAAGGTTGGCGGAGCTCAGGCTATTTTTTGCCTGGCCTGGGGAACGGAAACGGTGCGCCGGGTCGATAAAATTACTGGGCCCGGTAATATTTACGTTACTCTGGCTAAAAAGATGGTCTATGGTGATGTTGATATTGACATGCTGGCTGGTCCCAGTGAAATTCTTATTATTGCTGATAGCCAGGCCAATCCAGCTTATGTGGCCGCTGATATGATGTCCCAGGCTGAACATGATGTATTAGCCCGTTCGATCGTTATTACTGACAGTGAAGACTTAATCGGTAGAATACAATCGGAATTGGAACGGCAAATGGTGGGCCTTTCAAGAAAAGAAATTATCAATACTTCACTTAAGGATTATGGAGCTTTTATACTTGTTGATAATATGGAGGCAGCTTGTGCAGTTGCTAACCGGGTGGCCCCCGAGCACCTGGAGATAGTAACATCCAACCCGTTTAACCTGTTAGGTAAGATCGATAATGCCGGGGCAGTTTTCCTCGGTGAGCATTGCCCCGAACCCGTGGGGGATTATTATGCCGGACCCAACCATATTCTGCCGACCGCCGGTACGGCACGTTTTTACTCGCCGGTTTCGGTAGATACTTTTATGAAACAGACCAGTGTACTATATTTCTCGCCGCAGGGCTTCGCAGCAGCGCGTGATCACATAGCTCACCTGGCTGATGTAGAGGGCTTAACCGCCCATGCCAACTCAATACGGATACGTAAGGGGGAAAAGCAGTGAGCATCGAGGAGCGTAGGGCGGAAATCAAACGTAAAACTCTGGAAACTGAGATCCTGGTCAATCTTGACCTTGATGGGGTTGGACAATACCAGATTGATACCGAAGTCGGGTTCCTTTCCCATATGCTGTCCCTGCTGAGCCTGCACAGTATGATGAACCT
>JBLNAS010000014.1:0-3534 GCA_050259475.1 Methylocystaceae bacterium | reverse complement strand
CCGGGGACGTTCTGGTCGTCAGGGTGACCCTGGCGAATCACGTTTTTATGTATCATTGGAAGATGATTTGATGCGCCTGTTTGGGGCAGGTACTATCGAAGGCCTCCTTGATCGCTTAGGCATGGATGATAGTATGCCGATTGAGCACCGTTTAGTTTCCAAAGCGATAGAAAAGGCCCAGAAAAAAGTTGAAGGCCGTAACTTTGAAATTCGTAAAAACGTGCTGGAGTATGACGATGTTATTAACCAGCAACGGGAACTCGTTTATGGCGAGCGCCGTAAAATTTTGTTTGGTAGCGATCTAAAAACTACTGTTACCGCGATGGTAGAAGATGTAGTAGTTGAAACGGTATCCCGTTTTGCTGGTGAGCAAAAGTGGTCGGATGAGTGGGAATTGGATGTCCTGCTTGAATATCTGGATGCGAATGTGATACCAGATCACAACATTACGCCGGAGGAAATCAAAGGCCAAACTAAGCATCAGGTAACCGAATTATTTAGTGATTTAACCCAAAAACGTTATGAACAGCGGGAGCATGACCTGAGTCCCGAGATAATGCGGTCACTGGAACGGGCAGTGTTGCTTAATATCACTGATGATAAGTGGATGGAGCATATTGACGCCATGGATCAGTTACGCCACGGAATCTCACTTCGGGCCTATGGACAACGTGATCCGCTGGTAGAATATAAGTATGAAGCCTATGAAGCCTTCCAAGATATGATGGCCAGCATGAGAGAAGATGTGGTTCGCAACATCTACCGCATGCGTTTGGTCGTTGAAACCAAAGAACGGCAGATGTACGAAAATCGGGAGGAAACGGGGCCAAAGAACCCGGTCAAGGTAGCCGAGAAGCCCGGTCGTAATGATCTTTGCCCCTGCGGTAGCGGGAAAAAGTATAAGAAATGTTGCGGGATTAACGACTAGTTCCCGCTAAAGTGGTTAGCAAATGGTTGGGGAGAGGGGTCTGGTAATGGATATTGCAACCCTGATTGGACTGTTAGTTGGATTTGGTGGACTACTTATTGGCTTTACGGCTGAGGGCGGCGGGGCTGGTATGTTGGTGGCTGGCCCGGCAGCTTTAATCGTATTTGGGGGAACCTTTGGTGCCACCATTGCGAGTTTTACCATGGATGAGTTAAAAACCCTTCCTGGCTTTTTTCGCATGCTTTTCACTGATGTTAAAGTAAATTATAGTGGTACGCTCGACAATTTAGTCCGTACTGCTGACAAAGCTCGCCGGGAAGGGCTCCTCAGTTTAGAAAGTGAACTGGAGACCGTAGAGGACGATTTCTTAAGGCGAGGGATGCAGTTAGTGATTGACGGCACTGATCCGGAGTTGACCCGAAGCATGCTGGAAATGGAAATTGACGCTTTTGAAAAACGGACGAAAGTCGGTGAGGAGATGTTCATGGCAGCGGGCGGTTACTCCCCGACCATGGGCATTATCGGCACCGTTATGGGCTTGATCAAGGTATTGGGTTCACTGGATAATGCTGAAGCCCTAGGGCCAGCTATCGCGGGTGCCTTTATCGCTACCTTGTATGGCGTATGTGCAGCCAATGTACTATGGATACCTTTTGGGACTAAGATTAAAATTAAATCCGGGCGACTGAGTACGCAGATGGAAATGGTGCTCGAAGGTATTTTATCCATTCAGGCTGGAGAAAACCCACGAGTTATTAAAGAGAAATTATTAACCTTCTTACCTCCCGAGGAGAAAGCCGCCGCGATAGCTGCGGAAGGAGTGGCAATGTAGTATGGCCCGAAACAGGAAAAAGGCTCCGGAGAAAGAAAATGGCGAACGCTGGCTGATTACTTATGCTGATTTGATCACCTTGTTACTTATTTTCTTCATCGTCCTTTACACGATGAGCAAGGTAGATGCTGCTAAATTTGAAGCCGTGGCTAGTTCATTATCACAGGTATTGCAGGGTAAATCTGCCGCTCAGGTTCTAGAAGCTCCCGGGCCATCTTTTATAGAGGGTAAAAGCGGGGCCATACCCCCTCAGGCGGGAGCCGGCAGTAAAGCTGAGCAACAAAGCCTCGAGGAGATCGCGCGTAAACTGAGCCAGGAAATTCAAAAGGACGATAAACTAGCCCAGAATGTCATCATTTACCAACAGGAACGAGGATTAGTCATCAGTTTTAAGGATGCGATTCTCTTTCCGAGTGGATCGGACAAATTATTACCCGAGTCGAGTGCCATCTTGTTAAGGGTTGTGACTAGTCTCCAAGGTATTCCAAACTATATTCGCGTCGAAGGACATACTGATAATCGGCCCATAAATAATTCGCGCTTTCCTTCTAATTGGGAATTGTCAGTACTTAGAGCGACCAATGTATTACATTTAATGGTAGAAAATGGCTTGGAAGCTAATCGTATTTCTGCTACTGGTTACGGGGAATACCGACCCATGGTACCAAACCGATCGCTAAAAGAAATGGCGATGAATCGGCGGGTTGATATTGTTATTTTGAAGGAGAAATACGGATATTTTGAACCAGCCAGCCAATGATAGTAAGATATATAATAGATTAAAGTAGTAAGCGGGCAATCAAAGCGCCCGCTTCTTTAACTTGCTTAAGCAAAACTGGGAGGAATAACAAGTGGACTATCAAGAGGTACTGGAGCGCTTAGCTCGCAGCCAACAAAGTCTTAAGGAAATGGGGTTGTCTCTTTGACTTAGAGGCGAGAAGAAGTGAAATTAGTCAATTAGAGATCAAATCGCAAGCCCCTGATTTCTGGGATGATAATCAGGAAGCACAGCGCATACTAAAAAAAATGGCGGCTCTTAAGGAACCGATAACCGTATATGAAGGCCTTTTAGCTACGGCTAATGAGATGCAGGATTTGATTTCCTTGGCCTTGGAGGAGGATGACCTTAACCTCCTAGCAGGAATGGAGACTGAAATAAGGCAATTTTGGCGTGACTATGAGGAATTTGAACTTGACCTGCTCTTTGCCGGTGAACACGATGAGAATAATGCTATTGTCTCCTTACATGCGGGGGCAGGTGGAACTGAAGCCCAGGATTGGGTACAGATGCTGCTTAGGATGTATACCCATTGGGCTGAAGATAATGGCTACCAAGTAACTCTGGCCGATCTCTTGCCTGGAGATGAGGCGGGTATAAAGACTGCAGTTTTCATGGTAGAGGGGCGACATGCCTACGGTAAAATGAAAGCTGAGCACGGGGTGCATCGGTTGATTCGCATATCCCCTTTTGATGCTTCGGGAAGGAGGCATACATCGTTTGCTTCGGTATCAGTACTGCCCGAGATTGATGAAGATACGGAGATACAGGTAGCACCCGATGAATTGCGCATTGATACCTTCCGTGCCAGTGGAGCTGGGGGTCAGCATATAAACAAAACGGATTCCGCCGTACGGATTACGCATTTAGCTTCGGGTATCGTGGTATCCTGTCAGAATGAACGGTCACAACATACCAACCGGGCTGCAGCGATGAAAATTCTTATGGCCAAATTATATGATTTAAAAATCAAAGCCCAGGAAGATAACCTACTCA
>JBLNAS010000013.1:0-2680 GCA_050259475.1 Methylocystaceae bacterium | reverse complement strand
CGTTCAGCATTTTAAGTTTGCCCAATTAGGCCTCATACCTTTTGGTGCCAAAATCTACTCAACATAATTCCCAAAAAGATATTGCTAAAGTATTAGGTGCCCAGATTAATTCGTCAGACAAATAGCAAGAGAGGCGGCCAGATGGCCGCCTCTCTTGCTTATATATATCAATAGTATAACTGCCTGGCAAATAAACAATAATGATGATATTGACAAAAACAAGGATAAGGGAGCATCTAAATGATTAGTGATAATATGGAAAAGTTACTGAATGACCAAATCCAAAAGGAGCTATATTCCGCCTACCTATATTTATCTTTTGAAGTCTACTTTGCCAACCGAAACCTAGGTGGGTTTGCGCATTGGTTCCGGGTACAGGCCATGGAGGAAAGGGATCATGCCTTGATATTCTTCAATTATGTAAATCAAGTTGGCGGTCGGATAAAACTTCAAGCTTTAGCGGCACCTGAATGGGACTTTCATTCTATCGAAGAGGTAATGATCAAACAACTAGAGCACGAACGTTTGGTGACTGCTTCGATTTATAATATAGCCGATAATGCTATTGACGAACGCGACCACAAGACGAATTCCTTTATTAAATGGTTTATTGATGAACAAGCCGAAGAAGAGGCTAATGCCGAACAAAATCTTAGTAAGATTAGACTGGTCGGCGAAAATGATGGCAGAGGTAT
Source organism: Methylocystaceae bacterium (assembly GCA_050259475.1). GTDB lineage: Bacteria > Bacillota > Syntrophomonadia > Syntrophomonadales > JBLNAA01 > JBLNAA01. The sequence goes on along the minus strand of JBLNAS010000013.1, from coordinate 1,985 downwards.
TCTGATGTTAGATGCCGAAATGGCAGCTAGAGTCTATGCTATTCCTGCGCCCCTGGCAACTAATAGTAAGGTGTGATAAATGAATTAGTCTCATATAAAAAAGTAGCAAGCCAGGAAGCTCTTCCTGGCTTGCTACTTTTTTATAATAATGACTGGCGACGGTTATCGATAATATCAATAATTATCAATCTTCAGCTTATCAAGGTTGATTACCGAATAGTATTAGAAAAAAAGGAGAGGAGGTTTAGGTAAATGGAGGCTGTGGTTTTAATATTACATGCTAGAGATAATGTAGCAGTTGTGCTTAAGGATATCAGTAAGGGTCAAACCATATCGATGCCGGATGGCAGCGAAATAGTAGCCATAAGTGACATCCCGTACAGTCACAAGGTGGCGGTGACTGACCTTATGGACGGTGCAATCATTTACAAGTATGGGGAAGTCATCGGCAAGTCTGACGGTGAGATAAAAATGGGGGAATGGATTCATACCCATAACATGAAGGAGTGAGGCGAATGATCCCACTGAGCAATTTTATGGGGTTTAAGCGTACTAATGGCAAAGTTGGCGTACGCAACCATGTCGTCATAATGCCAACCACTGCTTGTGCAAATGGGGTTGTATCAGCAATTGGTCGTGAAGTTCCTGGGGTCGTACCTTTGCTCCATGGGCATGGATGTGGAAGGGGTGGTTCTGACTTAGAGATTCACTTTCGTACCCTAATTAATTTGGCTAGCCATCCCAATGTAGCAGCAGTACTGCTGATTGGCTTGGGATGTGAGGTTATAAAAAGTGAATACCTTATAGACGCCATCAAAGCAACAGGAAAACCGGTGGAACAATTAAATATTCAAGCGGAAGGTGGTTCCGTACGTACCAAGACGAAGGCGGTTAGTATCGCCAATGACATGTTAAGCGCCGCTTTACTGCAGGAAAGAGAATTAATACCAATCAGTGAGCTAATTGTCGGCCTTGAGTGTGGTGGATCAGATGCCTTTTCTGGTGTAACCGCTAATGGTGCTGTCGGTGTAGCTTCTGACTGGGTGGTTGAAAAGGGGGGTACCGTCATTCTTACGGAGAACACTGAAATGATCGGTACCAGTCACATTCTCAAGGCGCGATCTATTAACGATAATGTTGCAGCCGCCGTTGCGGATCTGGTTGCTAGAGCCGAAAAGAGGAGTGTCGACGTTCTGGGGCCGTTAGCCGCAATTGCCATTGCTCCTGGTAATATGGATGGTGGTATGAGTTCTATCCGCGAAAAAAGTCTAGGCTGCATCGTTAAAGGTGGTACTACTGCCATAAGGCAAGTAGTTTCTTACGGGGAAATCCCATCAGAAAAGGGACTAGTACTAATGGATGCCCCTGGTTATGATACTGAATCGATGACCGGCGTGGTAGCAGGTGGGGCACAAATTATGCTATTTACCACTGGCCGCGGAAATCCCATTGGCTTCCCAATTGTACCAGTTATTAAAATAGCTTCAACCAGTCGTTTGTATGAGCATATGAACGATGATATGGATATTAACGCCGGCAAGATACTGGAAGGAGCAACCCTTCAAGAGGTGGGATCTGAGGTTATTAATGCCGTTCGGGAAGTAGCAAATGGCCAACTAGTTAAGGCTGAAAACAACCAGCAAGCGGGGATTGTCTGTATCTATACTGGCCAATCATCACTATAACCAGCTAATGAAACGAGCAATCCGATAACTGGTCATCAATGTCTATTTATTGGATTGCTTATTGATTTTTCTGTAGCCGTAAATATTTCTTCATCCGTTTTGGCTAGTTTCTTGCCAACGGCGGATCTTGCTTCTTTCTGAAGATGTAGAGTCTTAGTGATTTTCACCAATTCTTCATTTTTTCCTGATCTAGGGGCAGCTTTGAAATCGATATTTCTTTGTTTCTCATCCTCACTGGAAATGGTCACCACCAAAATACCTCCCAATTTAGAAATATACTTCTTTCTTCTTCAAATACTA
>JBLNAS010000012.1:0-3482 GCA_050259475.1 Methylocystaceae bacterium | reverse complement strand
TGGTTACATCCTTGGTAACGAAATAATGCCAAATAGACTATTCTATCTGATGTTCAACAATGTGATGGGTAGAGCTCACCGCGTTTGGTGAAAAAACTGTCATTGGTCGCGCGCTATTTGCATCCCGGCAGCGATGTTAAACCAGAATGGAGGGCCGCTAATAGTGCCCGAAAGCTGCGTAACCCGAGACTACATTGGAGCATTATCACTCTTCAAAAAAGGGGTGCCCAGTGGGCACCCCTTGCGCCTACTCTACGCCAATAAAATAGTAGTAATGCGGCTGCCCGCCGTTATGCATCTCTACATCCTGATCCGGGCTTAAATTCTCAATCAATTCCCGTACTTGCTCAGCTTCGGTTTCATTGACTTCCATCCCATAAAACACGGTAATCAGCTCTTTGCCATCGTCTACCATGAGCTCAATAATTGCTTTAACGGTATCGGTTACATTGTCTTTAACGACCTTGATGTGCTCATCAACCAAGCCCAAAAAATCGCCTTCTTTTATGGTATGGCCATTTACCTGAGCATCCCGAACGGCCTGAGTAACTTCCCCCGATAAAACCCGACTGGCTGCTTCCTGCATGGAAGCCACCACATCCTCAGTCTCACCTTCACTATTGAAAGAAACCATGGCCGATATCCCTTGAACCACACTAATAGTTGGAATTACATAAACTTTTTTGGTCGTCAATTCCTTTACCTGTTGAGCCGCCATGATGATATTTTTATTATTAGGCAGAATGATAACCTCTTTAGCGGATAGGTTTTCCACAGCATTTAATAAATCTTCCGTGCTGGGATTCATGGTTTGTCCGCCCTCAACTAAAGCCCCGACGCCTAAACTAGCCAATACCTCTTTTAACCCATCACCGGTAGCTACCGCCACTACACCCAAGGCTGGTACCGCTTGAGTTTCTCGTTCTCCATTAGCTATTAAGGTTTCATTACGTTCATTAATCTCATCCATCATATTGTTAATTTTAAGATCATGTAGGGTACCCATCTCGAGTAATAACTCTATAACTTTTCCTGGATGAGCCGTGTGTACATGAATTTTCATCATATCAAAATCAGTAATCACCAACACGCAATTGCCTATAGCTTCGAGCTTTCTAGTAACTCGATCCCGGTCAAAATTAGCACTGCCTTTAACTAGTACTTCTGTGCAATAGGGGTGGTTCAAATCTACTTCTTCTTCCGCTGTGGGAACAATATACTCACGCTGGACTACGGGAGTGGCACTATAGTCAATTTCTTCACCCGACCAAGCGCTAAGCATGCCTTCTATAAAGTAGACCCAGCCCTGGCCCCCAGAATCAACTACCCCAGCTTCCTTGAGGATTGGGAGTTGCTGCGGGGTACGGGCTAAAGCAATTCTTCCCGCCTGTAATGCCGCTCGGGTGGTCGCTGCGACATCCGCCCCCTGACGGGCAGCAGCTAGTGCTCCATGAGCACATTCGCGTACTACAGTAAGAATAGTGCCTTCCACTGGTTTCATAACTGCTTTATAGGCGGTATCTGCACCTGACTGTAGCGCCTGCGCCCAGATCATTGCATCAACCTGCTGATGATTATCCAACTCTTTATAAATACCACGAAATACCTGGGAGAGTATAACTCCCGAATTACCGCGCGCACCCATTAAAGCGCCCCGTCCGGCTGCTTTTGCCACTTTACCGATCCCGGATTCGCTTTCCTTTTCGCCCTCTAAAACTGCCGATCGTAAGGTCATAGACATATTGGTACCAGTATCCCCATCTGGTACCGGAAAAACATTTAGAGCATTAACTTCGTCACGGTGCAATTCCAAATTGTTACTGCCAGCGCGCATACCTATAATCAAATCGTTGCCGGTTAGATAGTCGAAACCCAAGACGATAGTCACCCCTATTCTTTCTCTACTTTAACGCCCTGGACATTAACATTGACCCGGGACACCTTGAGTCCAGCGGTTTCTTCCAAGACATAATGGACTTTTTGCATAACATTCTGGGCTACCACAGAAATTTTAGCACCATAACCGACGATAACATAAACGTCAACCACTAAGCCATCAGGAGCCTCTTTAACTTCGACCCCTTTACGCACCGATTCAATCCCCAAAATAGCGCTCAACCCAGTTTTCCATTCTCGTGGCACCATACCCACCAGGCCATAAGAATCAATGGCTGCTAATCCAGCTACCGTTTCTACCGCTTCTTTACTTACGGTAATGATACCGTTCTCTGTATGTTCAATGGTAAACATAATTATCTGCCCTCCTGTCATTGATGGTTTTATTGTCCTATCAAAATATTAACCTGTAAACTTGCTCTTGGCTAGTTGCAGTGTTAAAATGGAATGCGTGTAAACTGATCATGAGAGGGGGATTTGCCCATGGCCAAGTGTACAGTATGTGGTAAAGGCGTTACCTTCGGTAAACAATATAGCCATTCCCATATTAGAACTAACCGTTCCTGGAAACCCAATGTTCAAAAAGTTGCCATTGTGGTCGAAGGCAAAAAGACTAAGGCTTCTGTATGCACCAGATGTCTGCGCTCGGGCAAGGTTCAAAGAGCCCTATAAATGGAACCTTCTCCCCGATTCCTTTATAAGGGATCGGGGTTTGCTCTTTTTTCAGCCAGTTGATAAACCCCCATCTGCGTTGTACCCGCAAGGGGCAGGCCGCATTTCCAACTCGCATCCTCGCCAGACGTACTATTTCCTCACGACGCTTTTGTGGAACAAAAGTGATCAAGCGGGAGGTGTATCCCCCTAACCTTAAACGTCGTCGCTTCAACTGCCCACTGCGCCTAGCATTAAACCGGCTGGGCTTTATTTTTTAGGGGTTAATCCGGATAGCATCAATCTTATCCTTATTAAATGTATACGTGTCATTGCAAAAATTACATCTTACTTCGATCATGCCTAATTCTTGGAGGGAAAGGCTCACTTCTTCATCAGGTAAAGTTCTAATTATAGCCTCAACCTTTTCTTGACTACAACGGCAGCAGAAAGCCAATGGCAACCGCTCCAACACTTCAAAGCTATCCCCCATAATCATACTTAGAATAGCCTCAAGTTCATGATCCTTGACAAGCGATGATAAAGCCCCGATACTATTTACCCGTTCTTCAATCCAGGCTAATTTATCATCACTAGCCCCCGGCAAAGCCTGAATTAATAAACCTCCCGCCGCGAGTACAGATAAATCTTTATCTACCAGCACTCCTAATGCAACTATTGAAGGTATCTGTTCAGAGAGCAGTAGATAGTAAGCAATATCATCGGCAATTTCACCAGATTGCAGCGGCACCGACCCGATAAATGGCTGTTTTAAACCCATATCCTTAATAACCCTTACTACGCCATCAGTTCCTACTAACCCACCGACATCAAGCTTGCCCGGCCGCTTACTGGGCAAATCAGCACCTGGATTTTCTACAAACAAACGTGCAGTACCCTCGGGCTCAGCTACAGCGACTAGGTCTCCCACTATT
>JBLNAS010000011.1:0-9439 GCA_050259475.1 Methylocystaceae bacterium | reverse complement strand
GATGTTGACCGATCATCACATTATCCATAACGGGCAGGGATCCAAGTAGCCTTATGTTTTGGAAGGTGCGGGTAATTCCTTTGGCAGCGATGATATCCGGTCTTATCGCCGTAATGTTTTCACCATCAAAGAACACATTACCTTCGGTAGGTGGATAAACACCAGTAATCATATTAAAGGAGGTGGTCTTACCGGCACCATTGGGCCCAATTAAGCCTACAATTTCGTTTTTATTGATTTCAATACTGAATTTGTTGACCGCCGTCAATCCCCCGAACTTCATGATCAAATTATCGGTCTTAAGCAAGGGCTCCATCTAGCTCACCTCGCTTCCACGTTTGCGACCAAACAAACCAAAGATACCTTCCCAGGTGATTTCTTTATCTCCCAGAAAACCTTTCTGATAAAAAAGAATCACCATAATTAGCGCGATGGAGAATATCACCATCCGCATCCCGGGGACACCCGGAATATAAAGTGAACCGATGGTTATGGGCGATTCCACAAACCGTAGCCATTCCATAATAACGGTGATCCCCAATGCACCCACTACCGAACCAGTAATGCTGCCCATACCTCCTAGTACTACAATTAACAGCACATTAAAAGTGAGCAGGAAGTTAAATTGTGCCGGATCAACCGTACCTAACAGTCCACCTAGTAGTCCTCCACCTACGCCAGCAAAAAATGCCGAGATACCAAAAGACATCATCTTATGATTAAACAAACTTACTCCCATAGCCTCGGATGCTATCTCATCACCATTAATAGTTTTCAATGCCAATCCATAGCTGGAATTGATCAAGCGCATAACAAAGATCACCACGAAAATGGCAACCCCCCAAGCCCAGATCAAATTGGTAGTGGGAGGAATCCCCTTTAATCCTAGTGCTCCATTAGTAATACTCTTGGCATTAACTAGGACTACGCGAATTACTTCAGCAAAGCCCAGGGTCGCTATAGCTAAGTAGTCACCCTTGAGTCGAAAGACCGGGTACCCAATGATCAAGCCAAAGATAGTTGCTACTACCCCCGAAGCGATTAATGCCACAATAAACGGCAGGTAGATATTCTGTAATGGTCCCCATAATGGCGTAGAGAAAAAATTCATCGCTTTAACTTCTGGGGGCATGGATAGCAGAGCTGTCGTATAGGCTCCTAAGGCCATAAACCCTGCATGCCCCAACGAAAACTGGCCGGTAAAGCCGTTAATAAGATTAAGGGAGAGGGTGAGCACCACATTAATGCCGGCCAGGGTGAGAATAGATTTCGTAAAATTGTCCAAGTTCGTTTCTCCCCACACCAAAACCAGGGCAGCCAAGGCGAGGGCGATTAATGTAAGAATGGTTTTGCTTCTTGGCTTCATGTCACACCTTCTCCGTCATCTTTTCTCCCAATATACCGGTCGGTTTAAACAATAATATAAGGATCAGGATGATAAACGCAAAAGCATCCCGATATCCAGACAAGGCTGGGAAGAAGGCTACCAATAAGATCTCCAATACCCCCAGGATGAAGCCCCCTAAGACGGCACCGCTTATACTACCAATGCCGCCTAAGACTGCAGCAATGAAGCACTTTAGCCCAGGGAATATGCCCATCAAGGGATTTATCTGCGGAAACTTCAGTGCCCACATAATGCCACCAATTGCCGCCAATGCCGATCCCACAATAAAGGTGATGGAAACAATATTGTTGACATTGATGGCCATTAGGCTGGCGGTCTCAAAATCTCGTGAACAGGCACGCATCGCCATACCAGTTTTAGTCCGGTTGACTAGGTAAATCAAGGCAATCAGACTTACCACCGTAATAATAGGGATGTAGATGGTTAGTGACTGTACCACTACCCCACTGATATTGAATAGATGATCAAAGATAGGGGGCCGGGGGAAGGCTCGCGGCCGACCACCAAACAGCACTAAGCCAGCATTTTCTAGCAGGAATGATACGCCGATCGCTGAAATTAACAGCGATATACGTGGCGAAGTACGTAAAGGTTTATAGGCCAGGCGTTCAATCAAACCACCAAACAGAGCGGTTATTACAATGGCTAGGATGAATGAAGCCCACCAGGGGAGAGTGAAAATTGCCGTACCAAATAGAGCCAGGTAAGCAGCAATCATCAAGACGTCACCATGCGCAAAATTTATTAAACGGAGTATGCCGTACACCATGGTATAACCAATGGCAATCAAGGCATATAAGCTGCCCAGCGAGATACCGTTGGCCAGATTCTGCATAAATTCAGTAAAGGCCATTGGCTGCAAATCCTCCTATTAATAGTTTGGCATTGGCCTCCTCCGCCGCCTACTTATGTAGCACGAAGAAGGCCTGCCAACCATGCTACGATATTTACGGATTAACGGTACTTAGATAGACAAACTTACCACCTTTGACTTCGTTGATAATGGCACTTTTAACCGCATTACGATCTTTATCAATCGTAATGATGCCGGTTGCGCCTTTGAAATCTTTAGTTTGGGCTAGAGCATCGCGGATTTTTACACTATCAGCCGCTCCTGCCCGTTTAATGGCATCCAAGACCACTAGATAGGCATCAAATCCCAGGGCGGCAAAGGTATTAGGATCTTTGCCTTTATAGGCCTTGGAATATTCCTCGACAAAGGTTTTAGACATATCAGTTACAGGTGCTTCAGCACTATAGTGGGTTGAGTACACCACACCTTCAACCGCACTGCCGCCCACTTGAATAAATTCTGGAGCTTCGAGGGTATCACCGCCCATGAATGGTTCCTTGATCCCCAGCTCACGCGCCTGTTTAATCAGGAGAGCGACATCACCATAGTTACCGGGTGAAAAAATGACATCGGGTTTCGTCTGCCGTACTTTTGTCAGCTGGGCAGTAAAGTCTTGGGTGCCATCCTGATAATCCAGAGTAGCTACGATTGCCTTGTCATTATTAGTCAATTTCTTAAATGCATCTTCAAAGTATTTACTTAGACCCACCGAATAATCCTGAGATACATTGCGAATTATAGCCGCAGTTTTAGCCTTCTTAGTATCTACAGCATATTTCGCTACCACCGTTCCCTGGAAAGGATCGATAAAACAGACCCGGAAATAGTATTCATTGTTCATGGTTACCAGCGGATTGGTCGGGGAGTCGCCTACTGCCGGCACCTTGGCCGATTTAACCGTATCCCCAGCAGCCATCGAAAGCGAACTGCCGTAAGATCCAATGATGGCGACTACCTTATCTTTGTCTACCAAGCGGCTGGCAGCATTCTTCGCTTCCGTCTTATCACTCTTGTTATCATAGATAACCAATTCAACTTTTTTCCCCAGCACATCCGGATAGAGCTTGTTGGCCAGCTTGATACCTTCAACCGTCATCTGACCACCAGCAGCGTTGGTACCAGTTAACGGTTCAAATGCGCCTACCTTGATAGTATTACCCGTTTGAGTGGTACCGCCACCCGGGGTAGTTTTCGTTCCCTGCTTCTTAGCGCATCCTACGCCAACCAAGGAAAAGAGAAACATCATAATAACCAGCAGGGCAATGGCTTGTTTCTTCTTCATCTGCACTTTCCTCCACTTCGAATATTACTGCGATTAATTCGGTAGTAAATGGTTATAGTTTGCTTGCTTCTCGCTATATAATGCCCAACTTTTTACCCGCTCTTGCAAAAGCTTCTAAGGCTTGGTCAAGATCCACTCGGGTATGAGTTGCCATAGGCATTGTACGTACCCTACCCTTATCTTTAGCTACGGTAGGAAAAACAATGCCCGTACAGAAGACACCTTCCTCAAATAGTTGGTCACTAAATTTCATCGTAATAGCACCTTCACCAATAATTACTGGGGTAATGGGAGTTTCGCTGGCACCGGTATTAAAACCTAATTTATTTAAACCAGCTTTAAAGTAACGACCATTATCCCATAACTGCTCCTGCAAATTTTCCTCCAGCATGACATCAATAGCCGCCATATTGGCTGCGGCTACTCCCGGAGGATGGGCGGTACTGAATAAATAGGGCCGACCCCGGAGGACTACATAGTCAATTAAATCAGTACTTCCTGCCAGATAACCGCCTAAAACTCCAACTGCTTTCGACAAGGTACCGACCTGGATATCCACACGGCCATGCAGATCAAAGTGATCAACACTACCCCGTCCGTTTTTACCGAGAACACCACTGGCATGGGCATCATCCACCATAACTAATGCTCCATACTTTTCAGCTAACGCCACAATCTCCGGCAATTTAGCAATGTCGCCATCCATGCTGAAGACTCCATCGGTAACCACCATTTTTAGTCGATAGGATTCGCTTTCCTGCAACCGCAGTTCCAATTCGGCCATATTGCTGTGCTTATAAACCTTCTTGTCAGCCTTGGATAGACGCACACCATCGATAATACTGGCATGGTTTAGCTCATCACTAATAATGACATCACCTTTGTCCATAACCGGTGGGATTACCGCCATATTACTCGTAAACCCCGACTGCAGAACTAGTACTTTTTCGACGTGTTTGAATTTAGCTAGCTTCTCTTCCAGTTCCAGATGAATATCCAGGGTACCAGCAATGGTACGGACAGCTCCAGCTCCGACACCATACTCTCGAGTAGCCTTAATCATAGCTTCGATCAAGCGGGGGTGGGTGGCTAAGCCCAGATAATTATTGGAGGCTAGATTGATGACCTCCTTGCCCTTCATCTTTACCCTCGGCCCCTGCGCTCCTTCTATAACTGGAGGCATTCGAAATATACCCTGCGCTTTCATTTCACTGATCTTTTCCTGTAGTACCTTTTGCAGAGTTTCATTCATTTGTTATCACTCCTTACTTTGGCATATGGGGATATAGTATTACCTTGCCGCTAAGGCCAGCATTCATGAGGCGAAAGCCCTCTTCAAATTCTTCTAAGGGAAACTTATGGGTAATAACCGGGTTGACATCCAATTTGCCAGAGTTCAGCAAGCCAGCCGTCTTGTACCAAGTATTCCAGATTTCACGGCCGGTGATACCGAGGATGGTTAGTCCTTTGAACACTACCTCTTCGGCCAAATCCATTGTCACCTTGTCGGGATAAACACTAAGTAAAGAGACCCGGCCACCATTTTTTACGGTGCTAAGTGCATCATGAAAGGCCTTCTCGTTGCCGCTCATCTCCAGCATGACATCGACACCCTCACCATCGGTCAGGCGACGAACCTCCTCGATAACATTTAACTGACGAGCATTAATGATACTGGTAGCACCTAACTTTGCTGCCATGTTAAGCCGATAATCATTGACATCAATGGCAATAACCTGCTCGGCACCAGCCGCACTAGCAATACCGACACAAAAGATACCAATGGCACCGCAACCCATTACCAAAACCGTTTTAGTGGTAACATCGTGTGACAAAGTGGTAAGTACGGCATTACCAATCGGGTCCTGTAGTGATGCCACTTCAGGGGTAAGGCTGGGTTTGTTGCGCCAGAGATTAGTCACTGGCACACTGACATATTCAGCGAAAACCCCATTAAAATCCACTCCGAGGATGGTATAATTGGAGCAAATGTGTGCCTGTCCGGTGCGACAGTGATAACAAACACCGCAGACCTTATGACATTCAACACTGACATAATCACCGATCTCCCAACCCCTGACCTCGGAACCTAGCTCTACAATATCGCCAGCCACTTCATGGCCAATTATAAAGGGTGGCTTTAAGCGTTTCTGGGCCCAGTTATCCCAGTTATAGATGTGTAAATCAGTACCACAAATCGAGGTAGCTCGTGGCTTGACCAACACCTCCTGTGGCCCGACCTGCGGTATATCAACGGTTTTAAACACAGCTCCCGGTCCCGGTTTGTCCTTAACTAGAGCTTTCATGGTTCCTTTCAAGTGTTAATCCACCTCCTTAAGTACCATTTCTCCAGGTTATTGTTTGCAGCTTTTCAGCATAAATAAGTGGGTATCACCAATGTCTGACGGCGGTGTCCTTCCCCAGTGGATATTTGCAATAACCCTTTGCCATCCCTTTGCGCCTAAAGGTGGTTTGGGTGATGTTTAACTGATAGATACTATATCTGCAGTTTATAGTCTTATCTCATACTTATGATTAATTATTGCTAAAAGTGTTTTCCTTATTTATTTGTAATAGCCAGTATTTCAATGAATATTTACCATGCACTTTCGTCTCTCTATGGTGGACTTAATTCCATATTTTACTAGATAAATAGGTTACTCCCTCCCATTTCTATCTTGGGTAATAGTGCTCAGCTGCAGCAATTCCGGCAAAAAAATAAAGCGCCCTAAGGCGCTTCGCTAATTATTTTATTAACAATAGGCTCGCATGAATTCCAGCTCTACGTTTTTTAATTCATTAATCATGGTAATCGCGAGATTAATGACCGCTTCCGGCTCACCTTCTAATTGTTCTTTAATCAGGTTAGCAAAAGATATTGCCTCCATCCTGCTCACCGCTTCTGCCGGGGTAACGTGAGAAAAGAAACCATTTAAAATATCTGTCACCGTCTGAAAATAACGATTAACCCACAGCTCGATTTCATCCTCTAATGGTTCACCCTGCCGGTGCAATATCCGCTCTTCGATATCGAGCTCCAGGTCGTCCAGGTCATCATCATCAACATCGTGATCTAAATCCTGGTTGCCATCAATCAAGTTAACTCCTCCTTAAGCCAGAACTGTCGCGCCGCGATTATCGCCCCTACCACCGTATCCGGTGCTGGGCCACCCGTAAGGGCGCGGCGACGGACGCAGGCCAATATCGACAGGTAATCATAGATATCTTCGCCTACCAGAGGTGAAAACCCTGCCATTTCATCCATAGTCAGCATTAACAAACTCTTGTGCTCGCGGATACAGTAAAGTACGGCCTCACCCACCACGCGATGGGCCTCACGGAACGGCAGCCCTTGGGCTACCAAGTAGTCAGCAAAATCAGTAGCATTAGTAAAGCCCCCTTCTGCACCGTCGGCCATCCGCTCAGTGTTAATCTGCATACTCTCCAGCATGGGGGGTACCACCAGCAGACATTTTTTTATGGTGTCTAGGGTGTCAAACAGAGCTTCTTTATCTTCTTGCATGTCCTTGTTATAAGCCAAAGGGAGGCCTTTCATCATGGTTAAAAGACCGATGAGATGGCCATAAACCCTACCGGTCTTACCACGCACTAACTCAGCAATGTCAGGGTTTTTCTTCTGGGGCATAATCGAGGAGCCAGTGGAAAAAGCATCATCCATCTCAATAAACCCGAACTCCTCAGTGGACCACAAAATAAGTTCCTCACAGAGCCGGGAGAAATGCATCATCAATAAACTAGCCGCCGCAGTGATTTCAATAATAAAATCACGATCGCTAACTCCATCCAGACTGTTAGCCGTTATATGTCCAAAACCTAACTGTTTGGCAACAAAGGCCCGATCAAGTTTGAAGCCAGTACCTGCTAGGGCTCCCGAACCGAGCGGCATATAATCCACCCGCTTGGCAGCATCGTGCAGACGCCAACGATCCCGGCCGAACATCTCGACATAGGCTAATAAATGGTGGGCCAAGGTAACTGGTTGTGCCTTTTGTAGGTGGGTATAACCGGGCATCACGGTTTCGGTGTGCTTCTCGGCCAAGTCCAGCAATACGGTTAGTAAACCTACTAGCATGCCGTCAACCACGGTTAATTCATCGCGCACGTAGAGCCGCACATCCAGGGCTACCTGGTCATTGCGGCTACGGGCAGTATGTAGTTTCTTACCGGTATCACCGATGCGATCAATCAAGAAAGTTTCGATGTTCATATGCACATCTTCGGCAGCCACGGTAAATTCCAGTTTGCCCGCCTCTATATCAGCTTCAATCGCCAGTAAGGCATTTACAATCTGCTCTTTTTCCTCATTAGTAATTATCTCTTGCCGAGCCAGCATGGCAGCATGGGCTACACTCCCACGAATATCCTGCCGGTACATTTTTTGATCAAAACTGATCGAGGCATTAAAGTCCTCAGTCAGTTCGCTCTCGGCCTTGCTGAACCTGCCACCCCACAGCTTCATATCCCTACCTCCTCCATTAACTTCAGCAAAAAATGAGAAAAAGGGGTCAGACCCCATTTTCTCATTTTTGCAGTTGGCGATTAAGTAGAGCTTGAACTTTCAGGGGCAAACCGAAGAGATTGATAAAGCCTTCAGCGTCGCGTTGAGTATAAATTTCATCAGCACTAAAGGTAGCCAGGTCCTCACGATAAAGCGAGTAGACCGATTTCGCACCGACGGCGTTGCAGCTGCCCTTAAAGAGCTTTAAGCGCACCCGACCAGTAACCGTTTCCTGCGTTTTATCAATGAAAGCGTCCATGGCATACTTAAGCTGGCTAAACCAGTTACCATCATAGACCAGTTCGCCATAAGTAACCGACATCTGTTCTTTTAAATGCATAGTACGGCGATCCAGGGTCAAGGACTCCAACTCGCGGTGCGCCAGGTATAGGATGGTGCCACCCGGGGTCTCATAGACACCACGCGACTTCATACCAACCAAACGGTTTTCGACCAAACTGACGATACCTACCCCATGAGCACCGCCCAAAACATTGAGCTTTTCCATCAGGGCTACGGGGCTAAGCTTTTCACCATCTACCGCTACCGGAATGCCCTTTTCGAAATCTATCTCTACATAAGCCGGTTGATCGGGAGCCTGCTCGGGAGGTACGGTTAAGACCAGCACATCATTCTTCCACTCGGCATAAGGGTCTTCCAGATTGCCACCCTCATGGCTGATATGCCACAGGTTGCGATCACGGCTATAAATTTTCTCTTTCGTCTGCGCGATGGGCACATTATGTTCCCGGGCATACTCAATGGCATCTTCCCGGCTACGAATGTTCCACTCCCGCCAAGGAGCGATGATTTTAAGATCGGGATTAAGTGCTTTGATCGCGAGTTCGAAACGAACCTGATCATTACCTTTGCCGGTAGCACCATGGCAAATGGCGATTGCGCCCTCCTTTTCGGCCACTTCGACCAGCTTTTTCCCGATTAGCGGGCGGGCAAAGGAAGTGCCCAGCAAATACTTGCCTTCATAGATGGCACCCGATTTTAAGACCGGCCAGATGTATTCGGTTACAAATTCATCTCGCAAATCATCAATATAAAGCTTGCTAGCACCAGAAGCCAATGCCTTGGGCTCCAGGTTGTCAAGCTCCTCAGCCTGTCCTAGATCAGCGCAATAAGCGATAACCTCATAGCCATAATTCTCCTTAAGCCAGGGGATGATGATCGAGGTATCAAGCCCCCCCGAGTATGCCAGTACTACTTTTTCCATGAGTTCAACCTCCTAGTTTTTGTTCTATATGTGTAGCAGCAATAAAGCTGCCCATATTGATCAAATGTGTAGTTATACGCCACAAAAAATTGGCTTCGCGGCGAGGGTGCTGTTGGCTACCCGGCAGCGACGTCAAACAACGTGTGGAGCAG
>JBLNAS010000010.1:0-6090 GCA_050259475.1 Methylocystaceae bacterium | reverse complement strand
GGATTAAATTGACGAAAAACTTTAAAGAACATGGTTAAAAAACCATAAACCGCACTCGTCGGCACTCCCCGGCTGGTAGTTAATTCAGGAAGAGCGTAAAAAGCCCGATAAGCCAAGCTGTTACCATCAATGACCATAATCGTTTCCGTGGTGTGATCGTTCAATTTTTCTATCCTCCCACCATATTTATACCCTATTAGCCATTTTACCCTTCCTGGTTTATTCTTCCCACAACAAAGAAAAGCGCGCCAAAATTGTTACCCTTAGCGCGAACCTTTCTGAATCTTTTTCAATTAGCCCCGGCCATCTATATGGCCATGGCATACCTTAAGTAAAAAATAAAAACAAAACGGACAGAACCATTAGTCCTGCCCGGATGATATTAAGCTAATTAACTTAATTAGGGAGTTACTTCTTCGTGCAATTTAACTGTGATAGTAACCATTTGCAACCGGTCTTTAATCGCCTGTAATTGCTTCTGGCTGTCTTGCAGTTGTGCTTGCAACTGGTCTGGGTTTTTAGTAGTCGGGGCAGCTATTTGCTGTTGCAGACTGGCTACCTGCTCATTCAAGCTGTTGTAGTTCTTGGTCAAATCCTGATTACGCTGGCTAGGAGGTGTGGCTTCACCCAGTTCTCCTAAGAGGTTCGTCCATTCACCGACCTGTTCTTGCGGCACTTGAATAGTTACCTCGCGGTCACGTCCAGCCGATAGGGTCTGAATATTATTAACATTTGCCACTGCCACCGTAGCATTCTGGCTCTCACCTTCGCTCTTTAACAGGTGAATCGCTGTATCTAAATTCTCCACTGCTACCTGCATAGCTACCACGGCAGCTACTTTAGGAGTTTCCGGTTTAACTATCGGTTTAATTACTGTAGCTGGTTGTTGTGAGTTAACTGCTGGTGGACTGGTTTTGTCGCCTGGATTCTGAGGCTCATTAACAGCCACTTTTTGTGGTTCGCCTGGGGTTACCACCTGACCTGGTGTCTGATTGTTCTGCTTAATTTGCATTTCTTTGGCCGTTTCGGCAATCAGCTTTTCGATCGCTGGTTTTACCTGTAAACTACCCCGATCAAAAACAGCTGGTGCCACTTTTTGCAGAGTGTCAGCTACCTGAGCATATGGAACAAAGCTGCTCATCCAAATACCGGCACCAAGAGCAAAGGCAGCGACCGACGCTGCAATCCAGCCCCCCGTGCGGGAAGTCGGTAACGCCTGCTGTCTGCCCCACAGTGAAGTCTTGTGGGCTAGCAGTCTTTCATGTAACTCTTCTGTATAACCATCAGGAAGCGTGACCTCTCCTTTAGAAAAGCCAATTCCCTCTAGCAAAAGCTTCATCTGCTGCATATCACGATAGCAACTACGGCAAGTAGCAAGATGAACGGTTATGCGCTTATTCTCTTCATCATTGGTCATGTTGTCCACATATGGTGACAACAGATCCAGACACTCATGACATTTCATCCAGGCGTCCCCCTTACATGCTCTTAAGACGAAGGGAAAAGGAAAGTTGTTCCTTAAAACAGACCCTGGTTAACCATTTTTTTCTTCAAAAGGTTACGAGCACGATTAATCCTAGATTTAACTGTTCCGATAGAACAGTCTAATACCTGGGCAATTTCCTCATAAGAGAAATCCATAATATCCCGAAGAATAATAACGGCTCGGTACTCTGGCTTCATTTGATCAAGCATGGCATTTATGTAGGACGAAAATTCTTTGCGATCAATTATCGTATCCTGCAACGGAGCCGAATCCGCTATTTCTTTTTCAACTTCGTCGCCATCGCTAGTAGCTACCGGCTCGTCAATTGATAATATATTAAAATGTTGGTACCTTCGTTTTCTTCGTCGCAGTTCATCCAGGCAAACATTGGTGGTTATGCGATACAGCCAGGTTCCAAAGGTAGAATCTCCTTTAAAGTTGCGAAGTGATTTGTAAGACTTTAGGAATGCCTCTTGGGACATATCGGAGGCATCTTCTTCATTTCCCATATAACGGAAGGCCAAGCTGTAAACCTTTTGTTGGTACTTTTCCACCAGCTGCTCAAAAGCCAGGACATCACCGGATCTGGCCTTTTTCAGCAGTTCCTGTTCTTCGATACTGCGTCCCCCCCCTCTGTTTCGGAGAGAACCCGCGCCAACAGGCATCTCAATCGTACAGACCAAAAAACATCATATACAATGCCCTTTTCGGGGCATAGTTTATTATACACTTGCCCCGCAAGACAGTGATACCACAATTTAATGGCAATTTCGGATATTAAAGGGCACTCCCTTACCATGCATTAACAAAAATTGGCGCTGGCTTTCTAAATTAAAATACTAAACCCCTAGCCTTAGGGGTAGAATATCGACCATCAAGCCTAGTAAATTTGTGTCATTTTTTTATCGCTAACCCCTTGATAATTCCTAGTCCAGTGGTATGATATAGATAACTCAACAAAAGGGAGTTGATCTTGACCTATGAATTCGGCATATTTTGACCATAGTGCTACCACTCCGGTCGACCCCAGCGTCGCCGCAATAATGCATACTATGCTAACTACTAACTTTGGTAACCCTTCTAGTGTACACCAATGGGGGCGAGCAGCACGAGAAGCAATAGATAAAGCTAGACAGCAAGTAGCATCCCTGATCGGGGCTTCTCCGCAAGAGATTATTTTTACTAGTGGTGGAACCGAGGCTGATAACCTGGCTATTGTCGGAGCGGTGATGGCACTGTCTAAACCGGGCAAACATTTGATTACTAGTGCGATTGAACACCATGCAGTTTTAGATACTATGCACTATTTAACCACTCAAGGCTATGAATTGACCATATTACCAGTTAACTCTTATGGCCAAGTTGATTTATCTGAGCTAGCTGCTGCTGTACGGGATGATACAGTGATGATCAGCATCATGCAGGCCAATAATGAGGTTGGCACTATACAACCCCTGGCTGAAATCGGTAAATTAGCCAAAGAAAAAGGCATATTACTGCATACTGATGCCGTGCAATCATCCGGCAGAATTCCAATCAATGTCAGCGAACTAGGTGTCGATTTACTCACTCTCTCGGCCCATAAATTTTATGGTCCCAAGGGTGCAGGGGCACTTTACCTACGCAAAGGTATCCGCTTGTCACCCTTAGTTCATGGCGGTGGGCAAGAACGCAAATGGCGCTCCGGTACCGAGAATGTCCCCGGTATAGTTGGGCTAGGCCAAGCGGCCGAAATAGCAGTGGCACAAATGTCGGAGCGCACTAGTCACCTGCAGGAATTGGCTGCCTATTTAATCCAGGGAGTCTTAGCCCAAATTCCTGATGCTAGCCTGACTGGGCATCCAGAGCAGAGGCTCCCCGGTCATACCAGCTTCATATTCAAGGGTGTCGAAGGTGAATCCATGTTGATCATGCTTGACTTGCAAGGGATTGCGGCCTCCAGTGGTTCAGCTTGCACCTCGGGCTCACTTGATCCTTCGCATGTATTAATTGCTTTGGGTTTGCCCCATGAAGTTGCCCATGGCTCTTTACGCCTGACTTTAGGCAAAGACAATACCCGGGAAGAAGTTGACCATCTATTATCCGTCTTACCCGGTATCATCTCTCGTTTGCGCGAGATGTCACCTATATATAAGAAAGGAGTTTAAGAATTATGATGTATACCGAAACCGTTATGGATCACTTTATGAACCCGCGAAATGTAGGGGAAGTTGAAGGTGCTGATGGTACCGGTGAAGTCGGTAATGCCTCCTGCGGGGATATAATGCGAGTTTCATTTAAACTAAAAGGCAACATTATTGAAGATATTAAATTTAAAACTTTTGGTTGTGCGGCTGCCATAGCTACCTCTAGTGTATTAACGGAGTTGGTTAAAGGCAAGACCTTGGAGGAAGCTAGAATTATCAGTAATAAAGATGTAGCTTCGGCACTCGGAGGCCTACCGCCAGTAAAAATGCATTGCTCGAATTTAGCAGCTACGGCGCTTAAGGCAGCAATCGCGGATTATGAAAAGACAGGTGAAGTATTCACCATTGATGAGCATGATCAATGTGACACCTAAGATATTGGTGTATTAGTTACTGTGATTTGCTATTATATACGCATGCTAGGTATTCTAGTAACCAAGCAGTAATACTTTATATAATTCCTGGGTTGAGGTGAACTACGATGAAATTTTCTACCAAATCACGTTACGGGCTACGATTAATGGTTGAACTAGCGATAAATTATGCGTCCGCTGAACCGGTACCACTTAGTGATATCGCCCAGCGGCAGGATTTATCCGAAGGTTATCTGGAACAATTAATCACTGCCTTACGCAAAGGCGAACTAGTACGTAGTGTACGGGGTGCCCATGGTGGATACTTACTGGCTCGTGAACCCCAAGCTATAACCGCCGGTGATGTCATCAGGGCATTGGAAGGACCACTCGGCCCCACTGATTGTGTACGCGAAGATTGCCCAGAGCCCTGTCATCGGGCTGACATCTGCGTGACGAAAGACTTATGGGAACGTGTCAAGGATGCTATTGTTGATGTTCTTGATGCCACCACCCTAGAAGATCTGCGGCTCGAAGCGGAACGCATTACCAAAGAACATGAACCTATTGTTTATTATATCTAATCCATAAGTTGATCTTTCCCCCCGGTTGGTCATTACCCATCGGGGGATTTTAATTTAACCGGATGATAAACAATAAATAGTATACCTGCTAATAGAAGGGAGATTGTCTGATGGCACGCATAGCCAATAGCATCACTGATTTAATTGGTCATACCCCTTTACTGCGAATTAGCCAAGTTTCCCAAGGAGTACATGCCGATATAGTTGGCAAACTTGAATTCTTTAACCCGGGTGGTAGTATCAAAGATCGCCTCGGCTTCAACTTAATCCGTCGTGCCGAGGAAGCGGGAAAACTCCAGCCCGGCACCGTTATTATTGAGCCGACCAGCGGTAACACAGGGGTCGCCCTAGCTTATATTTCTGCTGCTCGTGGGTACCACTTAATTCTCACTATGCCGGAGACCATGAGCCTGGAACGTCGCAATTTACTAAAGGCTTTTGGTGCTGAACTGGTACTTACTCCGGGAAATCTAGGCATGCAAGGCGCGGTTGATAAGGCGTTAGCTCTAGCGCAAGAAATTCCGGGTGCAGTTATCATGCAGCAATTCGAAAACCCTGCCAATGCAGAGATCCACCGTTTAACTACCGCTGAGGAAATCTGGCAAGATACTGATGGTAAAGTTGACATCGTTGTAGCCGGGGTGGGGACTGGTGGTACCATAACTGGTACTGGTCAAGTATTGAAAAAATATAACCCGCAGATAAAAATGATTGCCGTCGAACCTGCTGATTCTCCAGTCCTGGCTGGCGGCAAATCAGGGCCACATAAGATTCAAGGTATTGGTGCCAACTTCATTCCCAAAGTTATGGACCTATCAATTGTCGATGAAATAATCGGGGTACAAAATGATGAGGCTTTGGTCATGAGTCGTCGCTTAGCTCGGGAAGAAGGTCTGTTAGTCGGGATATCCGCCGGCGCCGCTACTTATGCCGCGATTCAGGTGGCCAAGCGAGAGGAAAATAAAGGTAAGCTAATCGTCGTCATCATTCCCGACACTGGTGAGCGCTATCTCAGCACTGAATTGTTCCAGCAAGACTAACTGGTCACTACTATTAAGACTAGCGAGGAAAAACCGAGTGATGCCGCTCCTAGCTGGTGGCAGTGTCATTTGTGATCCATTTTGGCGACCACTGGGGGAGAATAAACATGAATACTACTGACAAATTGACAGAACTTAAAAACCTTCTGGCCGGTAACCGAGTAATAATCGCCCTCTCGGGTGGAGTCGATAGCTCAGTAATGGCTAAATTAGCCTTAGATTTATTAGGATATGATCAGGTGCTGGCGGTTACTGCCAGCTCGGAGATTATGGCAACTACTGAGTTAGATAGTGCCCGAGAGATGGCTCGGATAATCGGCATTAAGCACACAATGCTTTCGACTTCCAGTCTGGAAGACCCCAACTTAGTGGCTAATCCTATTGATCGTTGCTATCATTGCAAACACCACCTATATCAGCTTCTCCTCGATTACGCTGGTG
>JBLNAS010000009.1:0-5167 GCA_050259475.1 Methylocystaceae bacterium | reverse complement strand
GCCCCAATCAAAAACAGCCAGGGGCTAAGGGCTCGTGGTAAGCTAAAAGATCTTTCTACCTGGCGATCTTCGGCACTAATACCAGAGCGATCAATAATGGGTTTACCAGTAATCTTCAGGTAAAGTAACATAACGACAATAGCTGCCGCGCCACCGAGTACGCCAGTAAGCACAATACCAGTTCCAATATGCGCCACCGCGACCGCCGTAAAGCCCATAGTAACACCCGCTAACAAACAAGGTACAATTCCTTCTTTTATTGCCTTAAAGCCACCAACTAGCCACAACATACCAATACCAATAACCGTTGATATGATGGGCATAAACTGAGAAAAAACCAAAGCCGATTCAGTTAATGGGGTGCCGGTTAAATCAGAAAAAACTACCAAGGGGGCTCCCAATAATGCATAGGTACATAAGGAATCAAAGCCCAGTGCCGGCAGGGCAATAGCCACGAAGGTAGAATAGCCTAAGGCGATCATAATCGGCGGCAGGATAGAAACCGGGGTAGCCCCTACCGACACCAGTAGAGTACCAATACCCATGTTAATAATCATAATTTGAGCCGCACGATCCGTCTTGGCTAGAGTTTTAACAAAAACCACTATCCGTTTCAGTGCTCCGGTTGATTCCAGAAAAGTAATTTGGAAAATTGAAGTGGCAACCATTAATGATACCGGGAAAGAAGCGATAATACCGGCCAGGCTGCCGGTGAGGCTAACCTGTAATGAGGTATGAAAAAACCACCAGCTGATTGCAGTTACCAGGATCCAGCCGACCAATCCACTTAGATCAGCGGGCCACTTAACCACCGTCAGTAATAACAGCACCACAATAATGGGTGCCAGCGTGAGCAGGACATCCATAACTAACCATCCTCCCGTTCTACAATTAAGTTTTGAGGAGTGCTTTAATAGAAATTAAGCACCTACCATACTACAATCTCTAGATTAAAGCATACTATTGGTGCAAGGCAAGGAAAATTTAATCTCTACCATGGTGGGTGTTGGTAAATAGCCGATTGGTATTTTTATCCTCATATTCTACTCTGGTCAGGACATATTAGTATTAAGCTAATGCCTAGTTGTAGCGCACGAACCTGGAGGGGGATAAAATCGTGGCCGTTAAGGTTGTAACTGACAGCACTTGTCATCTGGAACCCCAATGTCTCAATGAGCTAAAAGTAAGCCAAATTCCGCTTTATATCAACTTCCTTCATAACTCGATACCTGAGCCTGATCTTACCTGTGAACAGGTTTTTAATATGGTGCAACCGGATAAGCCGCTGCCTACTTCCTCCCAGCCATCTCCGGCAGATTTTCTCAAGGTATATGAATACCTATTAGCAGGCGGACACCAGATAATCACTATTACCTTATCGTCAGAGGTTAGTGGCACCTATACTAGTGCTCAACAAGCCAGAGATTTGGCTTTGGAAGCCTATCCCCAAGCGCAAATTGCCATAGTTGATTCGGGCACTTCCGCTGCCGCACTAGGTATGCTAACTACTCGAACCGCCCACTTGGCTTTAGAGGGATTAACTTTGGGTGAATTAGCTCTCCAAGCTGAAAAGATCAAGCAACTAGTCCACGAGTATATCGTCCCCTTTTCCTTAGAATATCTTATTCGCGGTGGTCGTTTGAAGGGTGCCGGTGCCCTCCTGGGTACCATGCTGAAGATAAGGCCGGTGTTGGCCATGGAAAAGGGTAAGATCCTGGTAACTGATAAAACCCGTTGTTTCAGTAATGCTCTTAAACTAATGCTGGCGCGGATTGATCACCTGGTAATCCGGGGAGGTCTTAGTGAATTAGTCGTACAGCATATTTGCAATCCACAAACCGCCCAGGAGCTAGCCGATCTGCTAAAAAGCCGCTATTTAATCGAGGTCAAGGTTTTGCCCGGGCGACCGGCTATCGGGCTTCAAATGGGCCCGGGCACCGTAGCCATCGCGCTTTGCACCCAGAAATAAATTTGGGGGACAACCGATGGTTGCCCCCCAAAATCCCGATTACATAAAACGTTTTATTCGTGGTGCATAATGTGTATGCAATAGATGGTGCCCCTTTTCGCCTAAGGGCTCAAAGAGGAAGTTTTCATATAGCTTTTGCACCTCTGGATTTAGATGCGACTTGCGTACTGTTGTCGCTTTATCCTCTGCAAAAAGCTCTTGCATCCGTTTAACTCGTAATTCGTTGCTAGATGTAAGTGGTTGACCACCACCGCCGATGCATCCACCGGGGCAAGCCATGATTTCAATAAATTGATAAGGCGACTTACCCGCACGTACTTCATCCATTAATTTACGAGCATTGTCCAAGCCATGGGCTACTGCCACCTTGACCTTGGTACCGGCAAGATCGACTTCCGTAGCTTTGATGCCCTGCATTCCTCTTATATCTTCAAATTCAAGCTTCTCTAGTTGATCACCAGTTACCACTTCATATAAAGTCCTTAAAGCCGCTTCGGCTACACCACCGGTAGTAGCAAACATGACCCCGGCCCCGGTGTATTCGCCCATCCAGCCATCCATCTGGCCGTCATCGAGCTGAAAGGGATTGATGCTCATCATCCGGAACATCCGCCCTAATTCGCGAGTGGTAATAACCAAATCTACATCTTGATAGCCGCTATCATTCATCTCCGGACGCTTAGCTTCATATTTTTTCGCCACGCAGGGCATTATCGATACGGAATAGATTTTAGCGGGGTCAATTCCCATCTTATTCGCCCAATAAGTCTTGGCCAGAGTACCAAACATCTGTTGTGGTGACTTACAGGTTGATAGATGATTGATCTGGTCAGGGTAGAAGGTCTCACAGAAATTGACCCAACCTGGACTACATGACGTAATCAGGGGTAATTCCCAGCCCTCTTGCAGGCGTTTTAAGAGCTCGTTGCCTTCCTCCATAATAGTAAGATCAGCCGTAAAGGTAGTCGGTAGTACATAGTCAAAGCCGACTGCTTTTAACCCAGCTACGAGTTTCTCCATCGGCAGTGAACCCACTTCTTGTCCTAATTCCTCAGAAATCGCCAGCCTGACCGCAGGAGCGATTTGGGCTACCACTATTGCTGTCGGATCAGCCAAAGCCGCCATTAATTCATCAGTATCTTCTTTTTCATAGATCGCCCCCACCGGACAGGCATGAATACATTGACCGCACATGACACAAGGACTATCGATAAGATCCTGGCTCAGTGATGGGACGACCAAGGTGCCAAACCCCCGTTCAGCCATCCCTAAAGCGTATACAGTTTGCAGAGATCCACAGGCATCAACACAGCGGTTACATAAGACACATTTATTAGGATCGCGCACCATAGCCGGAGAAGATTTGTCTAACGGCAAAGCTCGGTTAAATTGTTTCCAGGGAATCTGCCTAATATTATAATCAGCAGCTAAGTTCTGCAATTCGCAGATACCATTACGAATACAATGCAGACAATCTTGGTCATGATGAGCCAAAAGCAATTCAATTATCGTCTTACGAGCTTCGATAACCCGTGGGGTACTGGTTTTAACTACCATACCCTCACTTACCAATCCCGCACAAGCAGGAACCAGATTGCGTTGTCCTTCCACTTCGACCACACAAACCCGACAATTGGCCTTGATCTCTTGATCGGGATGATAACACAGGGTCGGTATATCAATACCCGCTAATTCAGCGGCTAATTTAATCGTGGTTCCGCCGGCAACTGTCATGGGCTTACCATTAATAACTAGATTTATGCCCCCCACACTCGATACCACTACGGTTCCCTCCTCGCGATGATATTAAAAGCATCGGTTACTAGGCCCCCTTGGCCCATGTTAAAAAGCACCTTACCCCCGGTTGATCGCATCAAACTTGCATTTCTCGACGCAGGAATTGCAGCGGATACATTTAGCCTGATCAATAACATGTGGCTGTTTAATCTCACCGCTTATCGCATCCACTGGGCAGACCTTTTTACATAAGGTACAACCTTTACACTTAGCATTATCAATGCGGTAGGCTAAAAGAGCAGTACAAGCACCGGCGGGACAGCGTTTATCATAAATATGAGCCTCATATTCCTCCCGGAAATAGCGCAAAGTGGCTAAGACCGGGTTGGGAGCTGAATTACCCAGACCACAAAGAGCGGTTCCTTGAATGACCCTAGCTAAACGCTCCAGGTTAGGCAAATCCTCCGGCACCCCATGACCATCACAAATCCGCTCCAGGATATCTAACATCTGTTTAGTACCTTCTCGACAAGGCGTGCATTTACCGCACGATTCTTCCTGCGTAAAATTGAGGAAGTAGCGGGCTATATTGACCATACAGGTCGACTCATCCATGACTACCAATCCACCGGAACCCATCATGGCACCTAATTGAATCAGGGAATTATAATCGACCGGAGTATCAAGATGTTGAGCGGGAATACACCCACCAGAGGGCCCGCCAATCTGCACGGCTTTAAACTTTTTGTCGTTTTGAATACCACCGGCAATATCAAAAATAATTTCTCGCAGTGACATACCAACTGGCACTTCGGCTAATCCAGTCCGATTTACCCTGCCGGTAATCGCAAAAACCTTCGAACCCTTGCTATTTTCAGTGCCCATCCCAGCAAACCAAGAGGAACCACGACGAATGATCGCCGGTATATTAGCATAGCTTTCCACATTATTTATATTGGTTGGTTTACCCCAGAGACCAGAAACCGCAGGATAAGGTGGCTTAACCCTTGGCATACCACGTTTGCCTTCGATTGAGGCCATAAGTGCTGTCTCTTCCCCACAAACAAAAGCTCCGGCACCTTGAGCTATCTTGATGTGGAAACTAAAATTGCTGCCCAGGATATTTTCGCCCAGGATACCTAATGCTTCGGCATCAACAATGGCTTTTTTCAGGCGTCTAACCGCCAAAGGATATTCAGCCCGGACATAAATGTAACCCTCATCAGCTCCAATAGCATAACCACAAATTGCCATACCCTCTAGTAGCGCATGGGGGTCGCCTTCCAACACGCTCCGGTCCATAAAGGCCCCCGGGTCACCCTCATCGGCGTTACAGATTACATACTTTTTATCTCCATCTGAAGCGGCGGCCAGCTCCCATTTCTGACCAGTGGGAAAACCTCCACCTCCGCGGCCACGTAAACCTGAAGCTTTTACTTCGGTGATTACCTCAGACGGAGT
>JBLNAS010000008.1:0-3287 GCA_050259475.1 Methylocystaceae bacterium | reverse complement strand
AATGATGGTACTGGGGGCGGCACCCGGATCAATAACAACTGCTTTTTTAGTCTCCTCACAGCCGACTAGATAACAATTGCAGGCTACGGTACCAACTTCCATGCCTTTTATAAACATATGCAAACCCTCCTATCAGGTTAAAAAAGCTTACTACTATCCAGCAAAATGGTTACTGGGCCATCGTTAACCAGGCTTACCTGCATGTGAGCACCAAAGCAGCCATTTGCTACTTTAATGCCCCGGTTACGAAGCTGGTCTGCCATATCCTCGATTATACCTTGCGCGGTATCCGGATTCTCGGCCTGAGAAAAACTAGGCCGTCTGCCTTTGCGGGCATCACCAGCAAGAGTAAACTGGGATATAAGCAAGATTTCACCCCCTACTTCAACCAGGGAGCGGTTCATCTTACCCGCATCATCTTCGAAAATCCTGAGATTGCTTATTTTATCCACGATATAGGCCGCATCAGCCGGGTTATCATCTTGCATTACCCCTAAGAGCACCATGAACCCCTGGCTAATACTGCCTATCACTTGGCCAGCTACGGCCACCGAGGCATTGGTCACTCTTTGCACCACTGCTCTCATCGAGGAACCACTCGTCTGACTTCAGCAACGTCCTTGACCTTCATGATCCGCTGAATTACTGCCTGTAATTGACTTAAATCTTTAATCTCTAACTTCAGATTAATTATCGCCTGGCTATTTTTTGAAGCTCGGGAAAAAACCGAATTAATATTAATATGTGCATCAGCAACTACATTCATAATATCAGTAGTCAACCGGGAACGGTTAAAAGCACTGATCTCTAATTCAACTAGGAAGCTACCGTTTTGCTGATCAGCCCATTCCACCTCCACAATCCGGTCAACTTCATGACTAAGATGCCCGCAATAATTAGGACAATCTAAGCGGTGAACACTGACCCCTTTACCTCGGGTAATATAACCGGTAATAGCATCACCAGGCAAAGGATTACAGCAGCGGGACAGGCGCACCATAACATTGTCCACCCCTTTAACCCGTACCGTGTTGCCAGTAACTAATTGACTAGACTTCTTCTTGCTATGTTCTAGCAGAATTTGACCTTCAATAATATCATCGACCTTGGTCAGGCGGAAAAATTCCTCTTTCAGTCGATTGGTAACCTGCAGAGCACTTATTGTGTTATCACCAATCGCTGAGAACACATCATCTACCTGCCGCATATTTAGACGTTGCGCCACTTTGAGCAGGTTTTCATCTTTCATCAATTCTTTGACGTCGAGGTTATTACGCTTAAGTTCAATTTCTAATAATTCACGGCCACGAATAACATAATCCTGCCGTTTTTCCCGTTTAAAATACTGTTTTATTCGAGCTTTTGCCTGTGAGGTACGAATAAAGCTGAGCCAGTCGCGACTGGGACCCGGCGACTGCTTGGAGGTCATTATTTCCACAATATCCGAGTTATTCAGAGTGTAGTCAAGGGGTACAATACGGCCATTTACCCGGGCTCCTACACAACGGTGACCTACCTCGGTATGTACTCGATAAGCAAAATCGAGCGGACAAGCCCCGCGCGGTAGTTCGACCACATCACCTTTGGGGGTGAAGACAAAAACGGTATCGGCAAAGAGGTCAATCCGAAGGGTATCCATAAACTCACGGGTATCCTTTACATCCGATTGCCATTCCAGGATACGCCGCAGCCAGACCAGTTTCTCTTCAAATTCCCGATCACCCTGTATCCCTTCTTTGTAGGTCCAATGAGCAGCTATACCATATTCAGCCGTTCGGTGCATCTCCCAGGTACGAATTTGTACCTCAAAGGGTTCCCCACCTTTGCCGATAAGTGTCGTATGTAGCGACTGATACATATTAGGCTTGGGCATAGCAATATAATCCTTAAAACGCCCAGGTAATGGGGTCCACAGGGTATGGATAGTCCCTAAGATAGCATAGCAATCCCGCACGTTATCTACAATGACCCGAATAGCAATTTTATCATATATTTCATCTAATTCTTTATTCTGTTTGACCATTTTTTTATAGATAGAATACAGATTTTTGGGGCGGCCTTCAATATCAGCCACCACATCCGTACCTTCCACTGCTTGCTGAATTTGTTCTACCAGATGAGTAACATAATCTTCTCGCTCAGTCCGTTTGACTTTAAGGCGGGAAGCAATAGCGAAATACATATCTGGCTCTAAATAACGAAAAGATAAATCTTCTAATTCCCACTTAAAGCGGAAAATGCCTAACCGGTGCGCCAGCGGTGCGAATATTTCCAAAGTCTCACGGGCGATTTCTTTTTGTTTGTCCGGGTGCTGGTAGGACAAAGTACGCATATTATGCAAGCGGTCAGCTAGTTTGATCAAGACCACACGAATATCTTGCGCCATAGCAAAAAACATTTTGCGCAGGTTTTCCGCCTGGGCTTCTTCTTTGGTTCTGAATTCTAACCGTGACAGCTTAGTTACCCCATCAACCAGGAAAGCAACCTCATCACCAAATTCAGCCGCCAATTCCTCCCGAGTTACCTCAGTATCCTCAACCACATCATGCAGTAACGCCGCTGACAAAGTAATAGCATCCAACTCTAACTCAGTCAAGATATGAGCTACCTCTAACGGATGCGAAATATAAGGTTCTCCGGAATTTCGTAGTTGCGCTTGATGAGCCTCTCGGGCGAAAGTATATGCTCGACTGACTAACTGCATGTCGCCATGCGGGTTATATTCAGCTATCGCTCCAATGAGTTTATCTGGCTCCACGCTTAATCACCACCCATAGCTGCCATTTGCTGCAACTCAATTTTCCAGCTCTGCCACTCACGCCACTCCCACTTGCCTTCTAAATATAATAGAGAGTCGGCTAGCCTGACTTCGCCACCATCACTTAACTTTTGCAAAGAAATCTTATCTTTTTGGGAGCTTAGCTTAATTACCCCCGTCTGCTCCAATACGGTTAAGACAGCCGACAATTGCGGCCAGCTTAAGTTAATGCCTAAAGCCATTGCAATCTCTTTAGTTAGGCTTTCGGCTTGAAAAGTCTGTTGTTTAAGAATCTGAGCCGCCAGATAATTTAAGATATCTGCCACCAAAGCGGCTGTCGGGAAGCGTCTCAAATGTTCCTGATTATCTTCTAATGTAACCGAATGAAAGCCCGCCTTAAGCTGCTGGGGGTTGAAACTCTGTTGTAACAGCCACCATTCTCCTCGGGAAAAAGGCGGGGCTGCCAACACTAACCGGGTAGTAAAGAGTGGTTCTGCCGTCAAAACCTCCCCGGTAGTGACTAAGGTTC
>JBLNAS010000007.1:0-3006 GCA_050259475.1 Methylocystaceae bacterium | reverse complement strand
CCATCGCGGGTGGCGGTAGTAGTTAATTGGCGGGGGTCAGAACCAGTTGCAGGTTCGGTAAAGGCAAAGGATGCGATAGCTTCACCTCGGCAAGCCGCAGGCAGGTATTTTAACTTTTGTTCGGGGGTTCCAAAATGAGCTAACGGGCTCAAGGTCAAGCAATGGGCTTGGATCATCCCGGCTACTCCCATCGAGGCCTGAGCTACCTGTTCCAGAGCTAGTATATAGGTTATATAATCTGACCCAGCTCCACCATATTCCTCGGCAAAGGGAATGCCGAACAAATCCAAATCGGACAACCCAGTCATAATTTCTTCAGGAATAACGTTTTCCCGGTCTATTCGTTCGGCTGCTGGAGAAATCACTTTATCAGCAAAATCACGAGCGGCTTTTTGAATGAGTAATTGTTCTTTTGAAAGCGAAAAGTCCATGATTAGGCTCCTCCCGTATGATGCTATTTTGCTAAATCCATCATAGCCTACGCCCGGGAATTGGAAGCAAAAGTTGCCTATTTATCATCTATAGACACTCAGGTTCAACGTAGGAGGAAAAGTTGGGCAAGTTTCGTTAGATTCCCAGGATAATTATACCGGCAAAGCCGATTAGAAGAAAACCGACCAGGTAGTTAAGGAGTGCCAAAACCGGGGGCTTTAATACGTGGGATAAGGGCTGAGCGAGGATAGAAGTAAGGCTCAGGAAGGCAAGGGTTGATAGAATGCAGCCAATGGTATACTTCAAAATATCATCGTGTAGTAGGTTGCTGGACGTTATTACAGCGCTCAGGGTACAGGACCAAAACATAATGGTCAGGGGATTGGCTAGGGTTATTTT
Source organism: Methylocystaceae bacterium (assembly GCA_050259475.1). GTDB lineage: Bacteria > Bacillota > Syntrophomonadia > Syntrophomonadales > JBLNAA01 > JBLNAA01. The sequence continues at coordinate 2,175 of JBLNAS010000007.1, read as the reverse complement.
CAAACCGAGAATAAAGCTTTGATATGCGCTAGTGTTATTCCCCAGGGTAATTCCAGGTGCAGCGGTCGGAGTCCTAAAATAGGAGAGACCAAAGGCGGCGAGGACGATAGCGGCTAACCAGGACGCTGCCTGATTAATAAATGGAATAGTTAAGAGCTGACTGACGCCGGTAAAAGATATGGCTATATAGATGGCATCTGCTAAGGTAACGCCTAAGGTCATAATCAAGGCAGTAGCAAGTCCTTGCTGAAGTGCTCGATTAAATACCATAAAGAAAACTGGGCCGACAGCTAATTGTAAGGTTAAACCAAACAGGAATCCCTTATAAAGCATTATATAATCTTCCTTTATCTAGCTTTAAACGGCTTTAGGAGTGGATAAAACTACAATCGTGTTAGAACGAATTACTCCCTTAATAGTCTTAAGGGTTGAGGTAATAAAAGTCTCCAGCGCTAGGGTGTTTTCGACCAATACCTTTAGTAAGTAATCATACTCGCCCGTAATGTGATGGCATTCAAGCACCTGAAGTTGATTTAAAACTTGTTGCCTGAAGTCTGATGTCTGCGTAGTACCCTCTACTGTTACCAAAATAAAAGCCTGTAGGTTATAACCTAATTTTGCATGATCTAGGCAGACCGTATAGCCGGTAATCACCCCTGACCGTTCCAGTTTACGCATGCGTTCAGTTACTGCCGGTATGGAGAGATTAATTAACTTACCGATTTCGGAAGCCGGCATTCGGCCATTACCCTTTAATATATTGATAATTTGTTCATCCAAGGCATCCATAGGCAATTGCTCCTTCAATGTTATAATTTAAATTAGATAATAGCAGTTAGATAAGATAATTCAATACTTAATGGGAATTATCATAAAAAATAATGATTTATGACTTGCGTGGTTAATAATATAAGGTTACTAATATAGGGGAGATTCTATTATAGAATTAGATTAATCAGCGATTATCAGGGGTCATAAAGCATATGTAGCGATAAAAAAGGCCTCAGCAATTTGCTGAGGCCTTTGAAGTATCTATTAATGGGTTGGGTTTAATCACCATCCAGCAGATTGCCGATGGCACCTAAGACCGAACCTTCTTCGCGGCGCCCGCCAGCCGGCAGAGCCTGAGCAATTCGATCAGCCAGGCGGGAGAAGGGCAGAGACTGCATCCAGACGGTACCAGGCCCTTTCAGGGTGGCGAAGAATAGTCCCTCCCCACCAAAGAAGGCAGACTTTATGCCGCGTACCATTTCGATATCATAGTTAACGTCCCGGGTGAGGGCGACCAAGCAGCCGGTATCCAGGCGCAGTAGTTCCCCTGGAGCCAGATCTCTTTTATGGATAGTACCACCAGCATGGATAAAGGCCCAACCGTCACCTTCGAGTTTTTGCATGATAAAGCCCTCGCCCCCGAAGAAGCCGACACCTAGTTTGCGTTTAAAATCTATACCCACTGACACGCCTTTGGCGGCGCAGAGAAAAGCATCCTTCTGGCAGATTATCTTACCGGCATACTGTTTTAAGTCCATGGGAATTATTTTACCGGGATACGGTGAGGCGAAGGCAACATGTTTTTTACCGCTGCCGGAATTACTAAAGACAGTCATGAACAGGCTCTCGCCGGTTAGCAGACGTTTTCCCGCTCCCAGAAGCTTACCGGCAAAGCCACTTCCCTGGTTTTTTCCTGAGCCATCACCAAAAATAGTTTCCATAACAATGCCATCTTCCATGTACATCATGGCACCGGCTTCCGCGATCACACTTTCACCGGGGTCAAGTTCGACTTCTACAAACTGCATCTCTGAACCATAAAGCTGGTAATCAATTTCATGAGCCATTATTAATCCACTCCTTTGTTTGTACTACCGTGACCTACTATTCCCATTTTAACAGACGAGTAAGGAGTAGGAGGCTAGCACTTAGTACTAAAAATATACCAGATTCGGGAGGGGTATAACTATTAGTCTTAGACCGTGTATTAAGATTAACGAAAGCCCAAGTACAAGCAATGCTAGGGAAGGTAATAATACTACCGAATGGAAGTAATAATCTGACTTTTCGGGCTTTATTTTTTGCTGCCGCAGGTGAGAAAAAAAGTGATAAAATGAGCACATGCACGATTTTTGGAGGTAAACTGGTGAGTTTGTTGGCTTTATTAGGTACGGCTTTTATGGT
>JBLNAS010000006.1:0-2657 GCA_050259475.1 Methylocystaceae bacterium | reverse complement strand
TATGCCGGTGACCGCTTTGATATCCTAAACTTATGCTTTTACATCCCGCCTTTGAAGAACTCTTGCGCCCGGGCAGTAAAATCCTTAGTTCTAAACATCTGATGCAAATATTTTTCCTCTACCTTTAAGGCTTCGTCAATCGGCTTATCCCGACCTTCCAACATAGCAGCTTTAACACCCTTAACGGCAGGGAATGACCGAGTAGCAATAATGTTAGCCATGTCCAGTGCTTTGGTCAATACCTGTCCGCGCGCCGCAATATGTTCAACCAGGCCAATTTCTTTAGCCTCAGCTGCACTCAAGTGACGTCCAGTCATCAACATCTCTGAAGCTCTTCCCGGTCCAACCAAGCGCGGTAAACGCTGCGTGCAGAACACCAGTCCCAGGTTAACCCCGGTAGCACCCAACCGGGCTCGTTCATCCATAACCCGGAAATCACAGCACAAGGCCAGCTCTAATCCAGCTCCCATACAATGGCCATTGATAGCCGCTATTATCGGCAAAGGAAAATTATCTACCCGGTTTAAAAATCGGTAGATGTGAACGAACATTTCTTCATTAGCTTCCGGAGTATTATCGGTAAGCCAGCGAATATTGGCCCCGGCACTAAAGGCATTGCCTTCACCACTTAATACAACTGCCCGAGCTTCACTCTTTAACACCTGATCCAAAGCCGCTCCCATTTCCGCCAACAATGGAATGGTCAGAGCGTTAACCGGAGGATCATTAATAGTTACTGTAGCCACCAGACCACGCAACTCATAATTTACCCACCCCATAGATATGCCTCCCCCATCTGATTTACATCAAACTTATATAACCATAACGAATGAAGTATACCCCTAATCCAACTAAAAACAAGCCACATAAACCAATAATCACCCTATAAACGGTATCATTTAGGAATTTTCGGCCTCCAGCAACTGCTGCCGCAATCATCAGATACCAGCTGAAATCAGCTATGATATGACCGGCGTAAAAAGTAGCAACTCCGGGCATTCCCTGTTTGAGAGCCATGGTTACATAAACCAGGCCTACCGTAGCCCACCAAAGCGACCAGTAGGGGTTGGATATGCTTACTACAACACCCATAACAAATGGCGACATAGCTTTTCTGTTTACCCCCTGGGTATTATTTTCTGCTTCACTCAATGAAATCTTCCCCAGGTAGGTCTCTTTAACCATTCCCCAACCGAGATATAGCAGGAACAATCCCCCGACCAAACCAATAATACCGGAAACTGCTTCCCTGGTGAGCAAAGTGGCTAATCCAGTTACCAGAGCTACTACCAACACCAGCTCCAAAAGTGCATGCCCGAACATTAAAGGAACTACTATCTTAAACCCTCGCCGAGCACATTCGGTTATGGTTACTGTCAACAGCGGCCCCGGCATCAGTGCCCCGGACAATGCTACCACACAAGCAGTAACAAATAGTGCCGTTAAATGCAGTTTATCGTCCCCCTTTGCTCCGATGTCTGCCCTAATTGTATCATTCTGAAGAATAGTATGAAGCTTAATATAACATAATTGTAATAGTTGATATTCTTAGATTATTGCAACATTTTCTTCTGGATTAGTATTATTGGCCATCACTCCATTTTCTCCTCAATCTGCCCATACAATAATCATTTTGTTAATATATTATTTAAGACAACAAGTCACAAGAAGGAGGTTTATCACATGGCTCATGAGATTGATTACCAGTTATATGGTGCAGAAATGCAATTCGTAGAAATCGAGTTAGATCCTTCCGAGAGTGTCGTTGCCGAAGCAGGTGCCATGATGTATATGGATGACGGTATTGTAATGGAAACTATATTTGGCGATGGTTCAGGCAAGGGCCAGGGAAGTGGCCTGGCAGGCAAACTGCTTGGTGCCGGTAAACGTCTGTTAACCGGTGAAAGTTTGTTTATGACCATTTTCAGCAATGGCGGGAGTGGGAAAAAGCATGTAGCTTTTGCTGCCCCCTACCCGGGTAAAATTATTCCTATTGACCTCAATAAGTATCAGGGTAAAATTGTTTGTCAAAAAGATTCCTTTCTCTGTGCTGCCAAAGGAGTTTCGGTGGGAATTGATTTTAAACGTAAATTAGGCGTTGGCTTCTTCGGAGGCGAAGGATTTATCATGCAAAAACTTGAAGGGGACGGCTGGGCTTTTGTACATGCCGGAGGCACCATTCACCAAAAAGACCTTGCCCCCGGTGAAATGCTGCGCCTTGATACTGGCTGCCTGGTCGCACTGACCCGTGATGTTACTTATGATATCGAAATGGTGCGCGGTATCAAATCTGCTTTCTTTGGTGGTGAGGGCTTATTCTTTGCTACCTTACGCGGTCCGGGTACAGTTTGGATGCAGTCCCTCCCCTTCTCGCGTATGGCAGATCGTATTGCTCATGCTCTGCCCGCTGGAACCGGCCGCCGCGATGAGGGTTCAGTCCTTGGTGCCCTGGGCAATCTGCTGGATGGTGATTAATTCCTGACCTTTAAAACGATCTCAAAAAGGCTTCAGCTATCAGGCTGAAGCCTTTTTTGATTTAGGGGGTATAAATTTTATCAGTGTTGGTTAATATTTTTAATTATTCTTTATTTCACACTTTATAATTTTACCTATTTCCCTTAGCCCGTTGTATTTTCTATCGCAATGATTACTATTTA
>JBLNAS010000005.1:0-8561 GCA_050259475.1 Methylocystaceae bacterium | reverse complement strand
TACCTCGAATAATAGCCACGCGGCCTTCTACTCGGATATCGGCCCCCATACGCCGCAATTCACTAACATGCATAAAACGGTTTTCAAAAATGGTTTCAACCATTAGGCTACTACCGGATGCTAGTGATAGGAGAGCCATGACTTGTGGTTGCATATCGGTGGGAAACCCCGGGTAGGGCATGGTTTTAACATCAACGGCTTCAGGCTTAGCTAACGCCCTTACTCTTACTGCTCCCGGATAGGGTACCACTTCGATGCCAGCTTCCATCAGTTTGGCACTTATTGGTTCAACATGTTCAATAACTATATTTTCTATAAAAATATCGCCACCAGTAATCGCAGCGGCCGTCATTAGAGTCCCAGCCTCTATACGATCAGGAATAACTTCATGTCTGGTACCATCTAGGTACTTTACCCCTTCAACTCTGATGATATCAAGTCCAGCCCCCCGGATCCGCGCTCCCATCCGGTTCAAGAAATTCTGTAAATCGATGATTTCTGGTTCACGAGCCGCATTGCGAATTATGGTAGTACCCTCAGCCATACTCGCTGCCATCATTAGATTTTCCGTCGCCCCAACACTGGGAAAGTCAAGGAGTAGTTCTCGTCCTTCAAGTCTTGCTGCCTGGGCAATTAAACTGCCATGTTCTTCACTTACCAAGCAGCCCAGGCTCTTAAAACCTTTGACATGTAAATCCATCGGTCGAGAACCAATCGCACAACCACCTGGTTGCGCCACCCGCGCTTCACCAAAACGAGCCAGCAAGGCTCCCATCACTAGATTCGAGGCTCTCATTTTACGGGTTAGTTGCTCAGGAACTTCATTAGAATTGACTTGCGAGGTATCAATAATTAAAGCGGTATCTTGTCTATAAAGTTTGGCCCCCAGTTGTACTAGCACTTCCCCCATGACCCGGACATCCTCCAGATCAGGTATGTTCTCAATAATACATTGAGAACGGCTCATTAAAGACGCAGCCATTAGCGGCAAGGCCGCGTTCTTTGCCCCGCTTACCCTTACCTTACCGGTAAGACGAGTTCCTCCCCGCAGCAGGAATTGTTCCAAAATGGCACCCCCACAAACTTTAGACCCGGTTCAGGTTTACAGCATCTAGCTGGTGGCAGAGTTCAATTCCCGTTTCCCAGACATCACCCGCGCCCATGGTAAGTACCAGGTCATTGGCCTGGATCTGACCCAGGAGAAACGGGACAATATCTTTTTGGTTAGGCATATATACGGTGTTGATGCCAGCTGCACTAGCACTACGGCTTACCATCTCACCACTCACACCTTCAATAGGAAGCTCACCGGCAGCGTAAACCTGCGTAACAATTAAGAGATCACTCTCTTTGAAAGCTGGCCCAAACTTTTCCCCCAGTGCCTGAGTGCGGGTAAAGCGGTGCGGTTGAAATATCACCAGCATCCGCCCTTGATGAAATTGACGCACGGCTTTTAAGGTAGCCTCGACTTCAGTTGGATGGTGCGCATAGTCATCAATGACCGTTACTCCGGACCCCTGGCCGGTAATTTCCAAGCGCCGTCTTGCCCCCTGAAAATGGCTTAGGCTACTAGTTATCTGCTCCCAACTAATACCAAGTTGATGACCGACCGCAACTACTGCCAGAGCATTTAGTACATTGTGCACTCCCGGAAGATTAAGTTGAACCTGGCCTAGACATTCTTCATGATAATAGACCTCGAAAGCACTGGTTGGTCCATCGGTAATCAAGTGATCATAATAATAATCAGCATCCTCCGCCGCGGTACCATAATAAAGAGCCTGCACTTGACTACCTACCCTAATTTGAGTGAGATAGGCATCACCTGCCCATAAAACAGCTATCCCACCAGGTTTTACCCCATCGACAAAGGCCTGAAACGCCTTTTCCAAGCTTTGGCGGCTATGATAGTGATCCAAGTGATCTTCTTCAACATTAGTAATCACCGCAATTTCAGGTTGTAAAGCCAAAAATGACCCATCGCTTTCATCGGCTTCACAGACAAAAAAGCTGCCGCCACCATAACGGGAATTAATATGCGTTCCCTTAAGCTCACCACCGATAGCAAAGGTGGGATCCAAACCAGCTTCAGATAACACTACTGCTAGCATGGAACTGGTAGTAGTTTTGCCATGGGCACCAGCTACCGCAATACCACGAGCTTGGTTGTGCATACGGGCTAACATATCTCCCCTTTTGATAACATCAATACTCATGGCGTTCGCTTTTTGCACCTCAGGGTTATTGGCTTTGATTGCCGAAGAGATAACTAGCAGATCCATTTGAGGATCAATATGCTCGGCAGAGTGGCCTTCCCATAGTTTAATGCCCAGTGAGGACAAGCTTTCCGCACTACCGTTTAAGCGCAAATCCGATCCTGAGACCTGGTGCCCTTGATGGCGTAATATTTTCGCGATGCCGCTCATGCCGGAACCACAAATACCTACCATATGAATCCATTGCTCTGTTTCGGCCAAATTCTTCATCTCCTATAATCAGGGTCATCCCTGCGGTTTGTACTGGTGATTTAGTATTTCCCGGTGCTCTTTAGGCTCCATCAATGCTTAATAAATACTATGCCATATTGATAAAAGTGGTTACACTGCCATGATGCCCTTGTTATTGGTGTTTTCTTATCAAAAGGGCTTGGCCCAATATACAAATCATTCCAAGAATTACCCAAATTTAATCATCTATTAGTTTTTACCTTATACCCCCTAGATCACTAATTAGAGCTACCATCTGCTGACGAGCGTTAGGAGTCGATTGAGCTCGCATAGCTAAGGCCATGGCTCCAAGTTGCGATTTAACCGCCAATATTTCATCCATCAGCCGTTGACCATTGAGTTCAGCATTAATTATAACGTGCGCTCCACCTGCCGTTTCCAAAGCACGCGCATTCTTCTCTTGGTGGTTCTCTGCTGCATGGGGATAAGGAATAAGCAGAGCCGGCAACCCCATGATTGTTAGTTCCGCTAGCGTAGATGCTCCAGCCCGACAAAGAGCTAGGCTGCTAGCCGCCATAGCTATTTCAATATCATCCAGGTAAGGGTGAATATCGACTTGGCCCCCCAATCCTGGAATTGACTGCAATTTCTCTTGCCACTCATTATAGGTGGCTCGGCCAGTTACCCAAATAACACGGAAATCCTCCGGCAGCTTACTTACCAACTCCCATACTGCTTGGTTAATAACCTGGGCTCCCAGTGAACCCCCAAAAGCTAACAAGGTAAAAACCTGGTTCTCTCTGCTATTTTTATGGTTCCGTCTTTTTTCACTCGCTTTTAGCACTGCTTCTCGAACCGGTAGACCGGTGGTAACTAGCCGCTTGGCTTTAAGCCTGTCCCCCGCTTCGGCAAAAGTTAGCATTACTAAATCTACCCGAGAAGCCAAGAAGCGATTAACTATACCGGGATAAGCATTTTGCTCATGAATGGCTGTCGGTATACCCTGCCGTGATGCCGCATAGAGTACGGGAAAAGAAGCATAACCTCCAGTTCCTACCACCACATCTGGTTTTAATTCCTTAACCAGACGCCGAGCTTCACGAAGGGCGCTTGGTATTTTAAACACCGAAGCTATGGCCTTGCGGGGGGACCTGCGGTCCAGGCCAGATATATTCAAGGTCTTTAATCTATAGCCGGCAGCAGGAACAATCTTTTCTTCCAAGCCACCTTGGGCCCCCACAAACAGAAATTCACTGTCGGGTATAGCTTGTTTTAATCCTTCGGCTAAGGCCAAAGCTGGGTAGATATGACCTCCGGTGCCACCACCAGATATTAATAATCGCAAAGTTTCACCCGCTTTATCGGCTAATTATTTCAATGATGCATACCGAGAAATATTTAGTAATAGCCCGACCGATATCATATTGAGCAACAAGGATGAGCCACCATAACTAATAAAGGGGAGCGGTACTCCAGTTACTGGCAAACTACCGGATACGACCCCCATGTTAAGTAAAGCCTGAAAAAGAATCATGGTGGTCAACCCCGTAGCTAAGAGGCTGGTAAAAGTATCGGGAGCCTTAAGGGCGATCCGATACCCTCGCCAGGCAAAGAAAAAGAATAAGGTTAAAAGAAGCATTACGCCAATTAGACCTAGCTCTTCCCCTAATATTGCAAAGATAAAATCGGTATGCTGCTCGGGGAGCCAAAAGAATTTCTGTCGACTACGCCCTAATCCAACTCCAAACAACCCCCCTGAACCCAAGGCATACAGGGATTGAATGATTTGAAAACCGGTAGTATCTGCGTATTTCATGGGATCCATAAAGGCCATAATTCGCTTGAAGCGGAAAGGCTCCAAAACAATGGCCGCAATTAAAGCAGCGAGCGCCCCCGCTCCCGCCGTTACTAAGTGTTTCATCTGCCCGCCAGCAGCAAATAACAGCATGCCGACAGTAAAGGCAATTACCATCGTGGTACCTAAGTCACGCCCTAACATAACCAGCCCGCAAATCCCACCAGCAATCAACATCGGCGGGATAAAGCCTGACCATAAATCGTGAATCTGGTCAATTCGATCAGCTAGAAAACGGGCAAGAAATATAACCAAACAGACTTTACTCAGTTCTGAAGGCATGAAATTAATCATGCCCCCCAAGCTAATTTGGCGGGTAGCACCCTTAGCATCAATACCCATCCCTGGTATAAAAACTACTAATAAAAATAAAACGGCTACAATAAGTGCCCCCGGTATCCAACGTCGTACCAAAGCATAATCAATTTTCATGGTAATAAACATAGCCACGAAACCAACAATTGACCAGATAAATTGACGCTTGATAAAGTGATAGGCACCATCATCAAACTTTTGGCTGGCCGTTACCGCACTAGCACTGAAAATCATTACCAGTCCCAGACAAATCAAGGCCATGGTTGCAAACATGAGTACCGCATCTGGCGGACCCTTGGCTCGGGTATTCAATGCTTACTCACCCCTCCCTTGCCTAATCCGGCAAGCTCCGAACCAGGGAACAAAATAAATCCCCTCGCTGTTCATAATTCTTAAACATATCCCAGCTAGCACAAGCGGGTGATAGTAAAACCACCTCACCGGGCTGACTATTCTTATAAGCAACTTCCACTGCTTCTGCCAAATTTTGAACCTCAATAATCGTCTCGAAGCCCAAGGACTCCATCTTTTGCTTGATTATATTCCGCGCTTCCCCTAGTAAGACCAGAACCCGCACCTGCCTTTTTACCAGCTCGGTTAATTCCGTCAAATCTCCGCCTTTATGGCGCCCCCCCGCGATTAATATCACCGGCTGACTAAACGATTGCAAGGCTTTGATCGTTGAATCCGGATTGGTGCCTTTGGAATCATTAATATAAAGCGCACCAGCTTTGACCGCTACCTCTTCTAACCGGTGGCGTACCCCGGCAAATTTCTGTAAGGCAGGGCCTAACACCTGGGCATCAATCCCAGCCGCTAAGGCCATAGCAGTCGCTACTAATAAGTTTTCCAAATTATGCCCACCCCGCAAGCGTGTACTGTCAAAACGCACCAGATCTCCAATACCGCAGTAATCTGCGTGAATAAACCCGTTTTGATAGTATACTCCACCCGCGATTTTGGTTTTCTGTGAACAAAAAACCACCTGACATTTAGCTTGACTAGCCAGGCTACGAACCAATTCATCATCATAATTAAGTACCAGGATATCATTCGTTTGCATATGGGAGAAAACCTGAGCTTTGCTGGCAATATACGCTTCCATCGTGTGATGACGATCCAAATGATCCGGTGTAATATTGATTATCCCCGCTACCCGGGGCCGAAACTCCTGAGTAGTCTCTAATTGAAAACTAGATACCTCACAGGCAACCCATCCCGTGCTCATGCCCTCAACTACCGTAATTAGTGGAATACCAATATTACCTGCGACTGCTGAAGGCCAACCCTGGGCGGCAAATATTTCCCCCAGCAAAGCGGTAGTAGTGGTCTTGCCATTGGTTCCAGTAACCGCTGCGATGGACAGGTCGGGAGATTTTAATTGATAGGCTAATTCTAGTTCACCCCATACCCTTTTCCCTGCCTGCAAGGCCTTAAGTACCGGTTCTTCGGTTAATGGCACCCCGGGGCTAACCACAACCAGATCCCAATTTCCTGAGGGATAGCTGCCACTTACAATGGCAACCCCGGCTTGGATCAGCTTTTGATACCCACTACCAGCAATAGCAATCGGCTGGTGATCACATAAGGTCACCTTGGCACCTCGCCCAGCTAACGTCTTGGCAGCCGCCATACCACTCTTGCCCATTCCTATTATTAATACCTTTTGGTTATGATAATCCATATTGCACCTCATTTGAGTAACTAATTAATTTTAATCCCGATATGATAAAGGCTAAGCAGTCCAATTATAACCATAATTAGCGACGTTACCCAAAAGCGCCTGACTACTTGCACCTCCGAATGGCCCATTAATTCAAAATGATGGTGTAGGGGTGCCATGCGGAATACCCTTTTTCCGGTGCGCTTAAAAGAAACTACTTGGATAATAACGCTTAGAGCTTCAGCGACGTAGATACCACCGATCAATAACAATGCGAGCTCAGTTTTAGTAGTAACTGCTAAAGCCGCTACTACTCCACCGAGAGCCATCGAGCCAGTATCACCCATAAAGATCCGGGCCGGGTGGCGATTAAACCAAAGAAAAGCTAGACAACCTCCAACCACTGCGGCAGCCAATGGTGCTATATAATAACTCTTGGTCATCATCGCCACTAGCCAATAGCCCACCCCCACACTAACCGTAACTCCAGCAGCCAGGCCATCTAGTCCATCAGTTAGGTTGACCGCATTGGAGCAACCTACCAAAACCCCCAACACTAAGATTACATAGAGCCAGACGGGGGGGCTAAGTTGCCAATTGGTAAAAGGAATTAAAAGGGTAGTCGGTAAGTCAAGCTGATAAAGAATAATATATGTAAAAAACAAACTCACGATAAGTTGCCAGAAGAGTTTATCCCGCGCTCGAAGACCAAGATTGCGTTTCAGAACCACCTTGATATAATCATCCATAAAACCAATAGCGCCAAAAGCTGTCATTACCAAAAGAGCGTTGAGTAGAGAAGTGTTAAGGCCCCCGGTTACTAGAGCAGCAATAATAATTGCGGTAATAAAAATTATGCCCCCCATAGTCGGGGTGCCCGCTTTGCTCTGATGACGCTCGGGTGCATCTTCACGAATAGATTGTCCTGCTTTCAGGCGGCGTAGTAGCGGGATAAAGACCGGTCCTAATACCATCCCGATTATTAAGGCTATCGTCAATGCCCATAATGAAGCCTTGACGGTGGCTACTATCATAAGACTTTCCTCCCCAGTAAGGCGGTTACAATTCCCTCCATCTGCATTGATCGGGAACCCTTGATCAATATAACTGCATCAGCCTTAATATATTGTTTAATAAATGAAATTGCCTCTTCATTATGGTCAAAGCTATCAATACGTTGGGGGGGCATATCCGCTTGGATAGCACCTTCAGCATACCAGCGTGCGCGTGAACCAACCGTAATCAGTCGATCTGCCAGTTGTGCGGCCTCGCGACCGACCTGCAAATGCCCCTCTTGTTCAAGACTACCCAGTTCCATCATGTCTCCTAGCACCGCTACCGCCTGCCGCCCTCGCTGCTGCCGAGCTAGTACCTGGAGACCTACCAGCATTGATAGTGGGTTGGCATTATAACAATCGTCAATAATCGTTATATTGCCACTTGTTTCCACTGTACGCAAGCGGTGCCCTCCTGGTGCAAATTGTTGTAAAGTATCAGCGATTGTGGTCCAGGGAATATCCAATTGTCGCCCAACTGCCACCGCTGCCAGTACATTCAAAGCCAGATTTTCTGCTAATAACGGAACGTACAGCTCTTCCTCCTCATCAAATACCCGGCATCGCAGGATAAGCCCCTCTGCGACTTCAGTCACCTTTAACAGACGAACTTCATTTTCTTCTCCCCAGCCAAAGGTATAAACAACCGCATCATGTTTCGCTGCTTCATCCCGAAGGAGTGGAATATCCCCGTTAACCAGAGCAAATCCTCGCGGGCTTAGATAATCTAAGACCTCACATTTGGCCTGCGCTATTTTCTCCATACTTCCCAATAACTCCAAATGCACCGGTGCAATATTAGTAACAATCGCTATATCCGGATTTGCTATCTGAGCTAATTGAGCAATTTGGCCAATTCCCCGCATTCCCATCTCCACCACCGCCACGCGGTGTTCATCCTCAAGAGCCAGGAGAGTTAAGGGTAGCCCTAATTCATTATTAAAGTTGCCTTCACTCTTTAAACAAGGATACTGGCTACTAACTAGGGCAGCGATCATATCTTTAGTTGTAGTCTTCCCTACACTACCAGTTACTGCTATTACCTTTACCGTCGCGGTCATCCGGTGATAACGGGCGAGATTCTGTAATGCCTGGGCTACTTCTGGTACCGTGATTAGGCGCGAACCATCAAGTCCGTTTAGGTTGCGATTGACTACCGCCGCTCCCCCACTCGCTAATATTTGGGGAACAAAATCATGACCGTCATGATGTGTACCAGGCAGGGC
>JBLNAS010000004.1:0-5452 GCA_050259475.1 Methylocystaceae bacterium | reverse complement strand
TTTTAATTGCAAATTGTTCTAACTAAACCAAAATTTATAACTCAATTATGACTTAGTTGGTAAATCCCATCATAAATTGGGTAGCGATATAGTTAGACGCTAATACATCTTCCAGTGAGTTGCGGCTAGCAGCTACCACCGCAATACCCGCAGCGCTGGTCTCGATCACCATTTGTCGTACCCGCTCTAAACAAGCCTCTACTGGCTGCCGTCCTCTTTTTCCCAGGGTGCGTGCTATGGTTCCTACGGTAACTCTAGTTGGAGCCACCTGAAAAGCTGCATCAAAAGCAACTCCCCCGGTATCTGTTGCCGCAATAACCACTTTATTTTTCAACTCAATCAAGCGCGGAGTTTCAGCCCCTAAATTAGGGAATATTCCATCCATCTGGCCATTACCGGCTTTAATTCCAGCTAGTAACTTCTGACAACGGGCCGATCGATCAGCTTCACTTCCCACCCGAGGTTCACTAATTACCACCACTGAAGTAGAAAACATAGCTGCCTGCTCGGCACCATACAACCCTATGCGATAGGGATCAAGCGTTACGGGGGCCGAGCTAAAGTCGGGGCTAGCACCCAAAACCATTGAAGCACCCGCTTCTAAGGCTGCTTCCAGAGTGGTTGACATATCAATCACATCAACTACTACCACTAACATTCCTTGCCCAGCGGCCCAGAAAGCACCACTGGCATCAGTCAAGGTTATTATCCGGGGTGAGATGCCCATACCTACCACCACCTCCCGCGATTATCTTAAATCTCTGCTGACGGATACCTGCAATCGCGTCAGTTGCACGCTTACCGGCGACCTTTTCCAATTCGGATTCTGGTATCTCCTCCATTACCGCTAATTCACTACCGCCAGCAGTAACTAAACGGGCGGCCGTGCGCTTTCCGATGCCGGGCACCATTAACAAGGGCACCCGGTAGTAATAATTATCAGGCTTGATATTTTCCTGATCGGCAATCATGGTTATCCGATCCTTAACGCCCATTACTATATTCCGGTTACCACAGCGCGGGCAAACACTAACCGGTGGAGCTTCGTCTACAATGTAGCTGCAGGGGGGACAAAAAGTTCGATAGTACTTGCCTAGCAGTGGGTGCAATCCGTAGTTGGCGATTATCCCTTGTCCGCCAGCCGCTAAGGCCTCAACTAACCCCTGAAATGATGGTTCAGTCATCTCCAGCCGATTATACTCCCGCGCCAAATTCGGCAGTGAATGGGCATCAGAATTAGATAGAAAGGCAAATTGCTGGCACTCAGTAATTGATCGAGCCATTCCCGCATCAGCCGATAAACCCAGCTCGATAAAATCTATCTTAGTTAATTGATCACCAAGCAAGTTCGCCAAACGGGGTGTAAGGCAGCCATATACTCCTTTATGAGGGGTAAAGGCATGGGCAAAACCAAATACACCTTGCTGCTTATGCGCAACCTCCATGGTGGCTTTAATTCCCATTTTACCCCGCTGGGTGGAAAGCCGAGGATTAGTGACCTGTGGTTGCCACCACCGGCAGAACTCCCGTAGTTGCTGCCATCCCGGAAAAAAACTAAGGACGTGGATTCCCTCGCAGGTTTCCAGTTCACAACCGGGGATGATAGTGATGCCTTCCGCTCGGAAACCCCCACCAGCTAGTTGATACCACTCACCCTGCTCCAGTTTATCACTGATTTCCGCCATTACCCCTAGACAACCAGCATCCACTATCCCAACCATAGCTAGACCTTTTTGCTGAGCCCCGTAGACCACGGAATCGAGGGTAAGTTGCCGGGAAGCCGTAATCTTAACGGCTTGGCCTAATGCTGAACCGAGATGGATATGTAAATCGGCATAAATCTGCATAGCTTAACGATTTACCAATCGGCTCAGTGCCAGGTGCTGCAGAGCAATCATACTTTTTCCATCACAGATCTCACCAGATTTAACTAACTGTAGTGCCTCAACCAATGGCATAACCACCACGCTGAGAATTTCGTCTTCATCTGGGCAGGCAGCCCCAGCAGTGAGTTCGCGAGCCAGATAAACATGCAATACCTCATCGGTAAAGCCGGGAGTTGTATAGTAGGCCGCAATCTTCTCCCATTTATCAGCCGTAAGTCCGGTCTCTTCCTGTAATTCCCGCTGGGCGCAAAGGAAGGGATCTTCACCAGGGTGAAGCTTGCCGGCTGGAATCTCTATGATTTCTTTCTCCAAGGGTTTTCGATACTGCTTGACCAGATAAACTCGGTCTTGATCATCTACCGGTAAGATGGCAACTCCCCCCGGATGATTTATAACCTCCCGAGTAGCGGTCTTGCCATCGGTCAATTCAATAGTATGAAGCGTTAGCTTTACAACCTGACCATTAAATATTTCCTGTTGGCTTATAGTTTTTTCCATCTCATAACTTCTCCTGACCTGCATATTATTCCATATAATGGCTAATAATCATCGATACGAGGTGATAACTATGGAAACCTTTTATGTCCAGCGGGGCTTTTACTTTCGAGGTAAAGTGGGTGAACTATTAACCTTTTTGCAGCAGTTCGACCTCAGCCAATCAGTAGCTGATTTTACCTATCGCCAGCTTAATTGACCGGAGGAGGGGTAAAGGTCAGCTCGCCATTGATTATGGCACTGGCTGCTACCCCAGCTGCCCCACAAGCCAAGAAGAACTCAGTTTCCTCAGCCGATGAACGCCCCATAGTACTAAGGACGATTGACGATGGAATGCTGGCCAACACTGGTGAACCATCGATCCAAACTATCTGATGTCGTTTGGTGACCGCCGCCGTTAACTGCCCTTCGATCATACCTTGCTGCACCGGTGTCAGCAATGGTAGCGGCAACAAGCAGGGAACCTGACAAACTCGCTCTAAAACCGTTAGCGTATGATGTGATAAGCCCCGATGCCGCTCACGCTGATCAGCAAAGCTGATCCGAGGTACCAACACCGGACACCCCCCCAGGGCAGCGGCAGCATTAATAACCTGTCCTTGTTCAATACCAGTAAATCCCCAGCGGGTACCGGTGCCAACAATGCCCGGTCCCATAGCTACGATCACCACTTCCGCTTTAAGTACATGCCGAGCGGCCAAAAGTCCAGAATAGATATTTACTGCTTCCAGGTCCCCCCCAAAAGCATGACCAATAGTGATAGTGCCTACTAGCAATTGCTGCTCCTTTAATTGGCGTACCGTATTGCTGTAGGCTAAAGGCAAAGCCGCTCCGTCCGTCATTAGATAAGCGGTTCTGATTCCCCGGCCTCCTAAAAGACAAGCCAAGGGTGCCAGTTGCGAATGGAGAGTAGCAGCTAGGACGACCATGCCCTGGATATCATCGGCGGCTAGCATAGCTGTCCGGTGCGGGCTACCTTCCTCTTCTACTGCCAAAACCTGCAATTGACTAGGAGTATATCGCAGCTTCATGATATGACCGGAGCCACTGGGGGCTTGCTCCACCGATCGCTCCAGGATCGCAGTTACTAAATGAAAGCCTCCGCTGCCTAAACCTAACCTAACCGCAGTGGTATTTAGCCTAACTTGATCTGCCTCTAGTACGATCCCGGTTAAGTCCGGATAATTGATGGCTTTTTTGACCCCTTGCCCGGCAATTTCCACTAACAATTCTTGCAGGTCATGATGATCATTGGTTATCTTGATTACCCGACCTTCTTCTAAAGCAATCACGAGGTGGCACCGGCACTAATTATAATCTGATACAACCAGCGGGTAACCTCTTCTAAATCACTGACCAGAATTGTTTCCTTGGTAGTATGGGGATGCTGCATACCCACCCCTAAATTGGCAACTGGAATGCCTCGTCCATTAAAGATATTAGCATCACAACCACCACCGCTCTTAACCAGACGAGGTGTTAGTCCCAGCTCGCGAGCTGCCCGAGCCGCCAGTTCAATTACCGGAGCATCAGCTGGCAATTCAAATGCGGGATACAGATGCTGAACTTGAGCCTCACAACTGGCTCCATAAGCTTCCACGGTGGTTTGAAAATCCTCTACCATCTGCTTGGTCAATTTCTGCAGTTTATCCTCATCAAGACTACGGCTCTCACCTTTGACATAACAGGTCTCGGGCACGATATTGCGAGCAGTACCTCCAGTTATTATGCCGATATTACAGGTAGTTTCCTCATCAATCCGCCCTAACTGAAGTGAGGCTATCGCTTTAGCTGCGGCCTGAATCGCGTTAATACCCTCTTCAGGGCACATCCCGGCATGAGCTGCTCGCCCGGTTACTGTCCACTCGATCTGATTTTGGCTAGGTCCTTTATAGACTATTTCCCCTGCTTGACCATCACTATCTAAAACATAGCCAAACTCTGCTTTGAGCCTTGATTGCTCCAAAGCCTTAGCACCTAACAATCCTTGCTCTTCCCCGACGGTAAACACTAATTCCAGCGGGGGATGAGTAACATCGCTAGTTAACAGTAATTCTAGGACCTCGAGCACGACGGCAACTCCGGCCTTATCGTCAGCACCGAGAATCGTGTTTCCCGCTGCTGTCAGCCTACCATCCTGTAATACCGCCTTAATACCATGTCCTGGTTCCACGGTATCCATATGTACCGCTAAGAGTACCACAGGACTCATTAGTTTCCGGCCGGGTAAAAAGGCGATTAGATTCCCCGAATTACTGCCAGTAACGCTTGCTGCTCCATCTTCCTTAACTACTAAACCTCGAGATTGCAGGTGGGTATAAAGATATTCCTTATAATCTGCTTCTTCAAAAGATACGGAATCAATACTCACCATTTCCATGAATAGATTAACCAGTCGTTCGCTGTTGATCATCGGTATTCATCTCCCTTCCCAGATGATCAAGGTATCTCAATAACGAAACTTTCTCAATTATGGCTGATAGTGATACTTTTTCCGCTAACAGGGTTATTCCGATCAGTAATGCCAAAGCTCCAAGCTTGAAAGCGGGATTAAGTATACTAGCAATAAAGAATCCTAAGGTAAAACCCAGCACATTTGATCCGGCATCCCCCATCATTGCTCGGGCTCGAAGGTCAAAGGGGAAATAGGCAATTACTATGCCTAAGATCGGCAGTAGAAGCCACCAATTGATTAGTGAAGATGCTGCTATTATTGGTACCAGTAAGATTAAAAATCCCTTTATTGCCCGGCCAGGACGCAAATCCAATAGATTAATAAAGTTGGTAGACAAGGCGATAATCAAGCCATTAATTAACCACCAGTACCATTCGATTGATAAAAAAGTGGCCACATAAAGTGCCACCACCCCACCCATTAACATTTTCAGCCCACCAGTAGTCAATTTCCCTTGGCCAAGACGGCTGATATGGCCTTTAAAACCCAAGGTATCCCTATTGCCTAAAAGGTCGTCAATTAGGCCAAGGAATGACATTAGGATGACTCCAGTTAAAATACCTGAGCAATCTACAGGAAAATACCGATAGGGCAGGTAAGCCACCATTAGTACCAA
>JBLNAS010000003.1:0-3809 GCA_050259475.1 Methylocystaceae bacterium | reverse complement strand
GTATGTAGGAAACGGTAGGAAGTTTTGGTTACTAGGGTGCGGCCATCGATACCCATGCCCCCAATGGCCTCAGTTATCCACACTGGATCACCGGAAAAGAGTTCATTATAATCAGGGGTGCGCAGGAAACGAACCAATCTCAGTTTTATGATTAGTTGATCGATTAATTCCTGGGCTTCAGTTTCATTAA
Source organism: Methylocystaceae bacterium (assembly GCA_050259475.1). Lineage (GTDB taxonomy): Bacteria > Bacillota > Syntrophomonadia > Syntrophomonadales > JBLNAA01 > JBLNAA01. The sequence continues at coordinate 3,619 of JBLNAS010000003.1, read as the reverse complement.
TTAGGCCGTTTTGCAGATCCCGCGTAAAATAGATATCCAGGAAACTAGAAATACGACCTAGACTCATAGCAGCACCGTTTTGTTCTTTAATCGCACCTAAATAACCAAAATATAGCCATTGTATTGCTTCTTGGGCATTAGCGGCAGGACGACAAATATCAAAACCGTAACTAGCGGCCATGGTTTTAAGCTCGCGTAGGGCTCGTTCCTGCTCCGCAATTTCTTCCCGGGATCGAATAGTTTGTTCGTTCATGGACTCATCGTTAAGCTGATTCCACTGGCTCACCTTTTCGGCCATCAAAAAGTCGACACCATAAAGGGCTACACGACGATAATCACCAATAATCCGACCTCGGCCATAGGCATCGGGGAGACCAGTGATAATTCCTGCCTTTCGGGCACGCCGCATTTCTGGGGTATAGGCATCAAAGACCCCTTCATTATGGGTCTTGCGGTATTGGTGAAAAATCTGGTCGACTTCTTTATCGACTTGATAACCATAGGCTTCAAGTGCGGATTCTACCATGCGAATACCGCCATAGGGCATTATAGCGCGCTTTAATGGTCGGTCAGTCTGTAAACCCACGATTAGCTCGATAGGTTGATCAATATAACCTGGTTGATGAGCAGTGATGGCCGATACCGTGTGGGTATCAACATCTAATATCCCACCGCGTTCGTGCTCTTCCCAAAGTAAGGCCTGGCATTTTTCCCAGAGGATACGAGTCTTTTCGGTAACTGGGGCTAAGAAGGTGTCATCACCTTGATAGGGGGTGTAGTTAGCCTGAATAAAATCGCGTACATCGACTTCGTCACACCAATAACCGGGTTTAAATCCCTGCCAAGCGTTGTTCTTCATTAAGCATTCCTCCCGTCAGTGGCTGTTAGGATTTGTCTGGTTAGCTCCAGTATAAGTGATTTTTGCTGATATAAACCAAAAATGTTGCGGCATTTAGAGGTGATAAACTGTAGCTGCTCCTTCATAAATTATTTACATGGTGCAGTAAGGAGGAGTGATAGTGGCTAAATATTTGCTGAGCATTTTGCTATTATTAATGATTATGGCGATGCCTGGGATAGTGAAAGCCGATGAATTACCACCGGGTGATGAGATAATCATCACGGCCCCGCCTGGTCTACCGGCATTTAGCGGTCAACCAGAACTGAATGACCCAGTGGTTACCACGGAAATTGAACCTGGTAATATGGCTCCGGTTCCAGAAACGGGCAGTACGATAGTGATACCTAGCAATGGAACCGCCCCCACCGAGGGGATTAATACTGGCGAAGCACCTAAGATCACTAAACCAGTTCCCGCAGCCAATCTAGTGCCAGTTATCACCGAAAGGTTATTGGCAGAGTACACCACTTGGCTGATCAAATCTCCAGCTAATCGTAACCACAATATTAACCAAGCGCTATTGGCAATAAATGGCCAGATTATCAAGCCCGGTAGTACTTGGTCATTTAACCAAGTGGTTGGGCCCCGTACGACCACGCGAGGGTACAAGAGTGCAATGATAATTGTCAATAAGAAGTTTGTTCCCGGTATCGGGGGAGGGGTATGCCAAGTAGCATCTACGCTCTATAATGTACTAATTGCGGTTAAGTTTAAAGTTTTGGAACGTCATCCTCACTCATTACCGGTCACCTATGTAGCTCGGGGACGAGATGCAGCGGTCAGTTATGGTCACCAGGATTTGAAGTTTATCAATACTTTAAATCAAGAAGTGCTAATTAAAACTAAGCTGCAAACTGATCGAGTAGCAATTGCCTTTTACACCCGAGAACCTGGGACGCCAATGCCCAAACCGCCGGAAATATTGCTGCCTTCACCATGATGAGTTGCTTGATATTGTGTAGTATAATATTATTAATTTTTAAACCCCGAATAGGGGTTTTCATTTTTTTAGTATTAAGCTAATTGGGAATATTTTTATATTCATAAATAGCACTAAAAAGCAGGAGAAAAGGGAGGAATGTCTAATTATTACTAAGCGTAATAAATAATATTTATATAGTACAATAGGATATAATACGTTAAAGTAATATTGGGATGAATGAAAGGGAGTGGAGTTGTGAATTTTTCATTGACCAAGGAGCAGGAGTTAATTCAAAAAGCGGCTCGTGAATATGCTGAAAAGTACATTGAACCGATAGCTGAACAGATTGATAAAGAAAACCGGGTACCACAAGCAATTATGGAGGGCCTCGGAGAGCTCGATTTATTGGGTATTCCTCTGCCAGATGAATACGGTGGAGCTGGTGCCGGTTATGTCTCCTATGTATTAGCCATGGAACAAATTGCGCGTGCTTCTTCTGGGGTAGGCATGATTCTATCGGCGCATACCCTGGGCCTAAGCTCGATTTCTACATTCGGCACTGAGGAACAGAAGAAAAAGTATCTGCCGAAAGCCTGCCAGGGCAAAGAGATCGCATCGTTTGCCTTTACCGAGCCGGGCACTGGTTCTGACCCGAAACAGATTACTTCGACCGCCACTTTAGTGGGGGATTATTATATTCTAAACGGGACCAAACGTTTTATTTCCAATGCCGGCAACAATGGACCGGCAGTCATTTTTGCCCGTAACACTGAAAGCGGTAAAATTGATGCCTTTATCGTAGAAAAGAATTGCGAAGGCTACTCGGTATCAGAACCATGGGAAAAGCTGGGGATGCATGGCGGCCCTTTGCTGGATATCTATATGAAAGATCTCAAGGTTCCCAAGGAGAATTTATTGGGAGCACCTGGTATGGGGTATCCTATCCTGCAGGTAGGTATATCCTTTGGTAAAGTAGGGGTAAGTTCCTGCGCCTTAGGCGGCCTCTTGGCGGCTTATCAGTCGGCAGTGAAATATGCTAAAGAAAAGACTCATCGTGACCAAGCGATTGCTAAGTTTGCTACCATTCAAGATAGTATCGCGGAAATTGCTATTAAATATGAAGCGGCCCGTTGGGTAGCTTATCGTTTGGGATATCTGGCCGATAATTTCAAGGATCCAGCTCAATTTGCTAAAGAAGCAGCCGTTGCCAAAACCTTTGTTACCGAAACGGGGGTTGATGTAGCTCGTCTGGCGATTGGGGTGCATGGTTCTTATGGCTTGACTGCTGATTATAAAATTAGCCGTATCTGGAAGGATTGCATTATCGGACCCCAGATCGAAGGGGTTTCTGCCATGCAGAAGATAATTATAGCTGGGGTGGTTCTAAACAGTTAACCTAGTTGCAAAATTGTCAACCAAGCCAGGGCTAAAGGGCTTGCTCACAGGTGGCTCTTAGATAGTATAGTAGTAATATCGGGCGTTATCTATAAAAGGGAGAGGACAAGCCATGGAAAAGTTTGATGCCATAATTGTTGGAGGAGGCCTAGCTGGAATCGCTGCTGCTTATACTCTGGCAGAAGCGGGGTTAGAAGACGTCTTACTCCTGGAACGCGGTGATTACAGCGGGGCTAAAAATGTCACCGGTGGTCGATTATATTTGAATCCGGTTCGTAATTTGCTTCCAGGGTTGCTGGCAAAAGCACCTTTTGAAAGGTACATCGCCCACGAAGAAGTCTCGATGATGGCTCAGGAAAGAAGTCTCACCATCCGCTACGATGGTGGGGAACTAGCAACTG
>JBLNAS010000002.1:0-3537 GCA_050259475.1 Methylocystaceae bacterium | reverse complement strand
GTTCACCCCAAAATCATCTCCTTATCTATTTTACAAAACCCTTATAGCTGCGGAGCAACAGCTGAGATTCAATCTGTTTCATAGTATCCAAAGCCACGCCGACTACGATCAGGAGAGCAGTACCTCCAAAGTAGAGGGTGGAAATACCCGTTGCCGCAATCACCAGGTTAGGCAGAACGGCAACTAAGGCCAAAAATACCCCTCCTGCAAAGGTCAGCCGCGACAATATCCGATCAATAAATTCAGCAGTAGGACGTCCCGGGCGAATACCCGGAATGAACCCGCCATATTTCTTTAGATTGTCAGCTACATCCATGGGGTTAAAGATAATAGCGACATAAAAATAGGTAAAGAACACGATTAACAGCGCATAAAGTACGTTATAAAGCACTGACCCCATGCCAAAATACTGTTGCATCCACTGGTAAGCTGCTGACTGCGGCCACCAACTGCCAATACTAGCCGGAAACATCATCAATGACATGGCAAAGATGATAGGTATAACCCCACCTGCATTGACCTTCAAAGGAAGGAAAGTGCTTTGCCCGCCATAGACCTTGCGTCCAACCACCCGCTTAGCATACTGGACCGGAATACGCCGTTGGCCTTCATTCATCGCTATTACAGCTCCGATAACCACCAAGGCAATAATCACAAACAGAATAATATTCCACCAACCAAGAGTACCAGCGGCCACCATCTTAAACATGTTGACGGTCGCACTCGGTACCCGAGCTACGATACCAGCAAAGATGATCAATGAAATACCATTCCCGATACCTTTTTCCGTAATCTGCTCGCCAATCCACATCAGCATGGCAGTACCAGCCGTCAGTGATAAAGCAATCAGCAGATAAGAACCGATACCGGGGTTTTGTACTACCATCTGGCCACCAACCGGAACCCGGCCAAATGCTACTGCCATACCAAAGGCTTGAATAAAACCTAGTACCACAGTACCATAACGGGTGTACTCGGCAATCTTCTTGCGTCCGTCTTCGCCTTCTTTGGACAGAGCCTCTAGTTTCGGGATTACTACGGTTAAAAGCTGCATGATAATAGAAGCATTGATGTATGGCGTAATGCTCATGGCAAAAATACTGAAGCGTTTAAAAGCACCACCAGAAATAACATCAAAGAAGCCAAATAACTGATTTTGCATCAGGGCATCCAGGGCTCCGGCATTAATACCCGGTACTGGAATGTGCGCCCCAATTCGAAAGACCAGTAGCATAAACAAAGTGAACAGCAGCTTCTTGCGCAGATCTCCAACCTTCCAGGCTTGATTAATAGAATCTAGCAAGATTAAATCACCTCAACCCTGCCACCCTGGGCAGTGATTTTAGCCTCAGCAGCACCGCTAATTTTGTGAGCTTTTACGGTAAGCTGCTTTTCGAGATCACCATCACCAAGGATTTTTACCCCGTCCACCATTTTGCGGACCAAGCCTTGTTCCATCAGCAGTTCGGGAGTTACTTCCGTTCCGTTATCAAAAACATTAAGGTCCTTAACGTTGACGATGGCCCATTCCTTTTTAAAGATATTAGTAAACCCACGTTTAGGCAGGCGTCTTTGCAGGGGCATCTGCCCGCCTTCGAATCCGGGTCTTACTCCGCCGCCGGAGCGGGCCCATTGTCCTTTATGCCCGCGTGTGGAGGTCTTACCGTGACCTGAACCAATTCCCCGACCTACTCTTTTCGGCCGGTGGCTGGCTCCGGAGGGTGACTTCAGTTCATCAACCCGCATGAAGAAAACCTCCTATTCTACCTCTTCTACCTGAACCAAATGGAGAACCTTGGTGACCTGCCCCCGAATTTCCGGGGTGTCTTCCTTGATTACCGAATGATTCATTTTTTTTAGCCCCAAGGAAGCAATGATACGTTCTTGCTTCTCCGGATGGCCAATCGTGCTACGTTTCCAGGTTATCTTTATCATTTTAGCCAAAATCTTTACCTCCTAACCCAGTAACTCCTCAATGGTCTTGCCCCGCTTACGGGCCACGTCCTCAGCGCGTTTAAGGGATCTCAAGCCCTCAATCGTAGCCTGGGCCATGTTGTTGGCATTGGAGGAACCCAGGGACTTGGTGAGGATATCCTTGATACCGGCTACTTCCAGTACCGCACGGGCTGGGCCACCAGCAATAACACCGGTACCAGGTCCAGCCGGCTTTAACAGTACCCGACCAGCACCAAACTCACCGATAGCTATATGGGGAATAGTACGCCCATCAATTAAGGGAATTTCTATCATGTTCTTCTTGGCATCCTCTACCGCTTTGCGGATGGCTTCAGGCACTTCGGTCGCCTTGCCCAGTCCCACTCCAACTTTGCCTTTACCGTCACCAACGACGATTACGGCACTGAAGCTGAAGCGGCGACCACCCTTAACCACCTTGGCTACGCGACGGATGGTCACAACTTTCTCCGTAAATTCGGAATCTTTACCTTCTCTATCGCGGTTGTGGTCGATCATGGTTTCCCTCCTACTTATACATCAAAGGTTCTACCTTTAGAATTTGAGACCGCTCTCCCGGGCTGCATCGGCTAAAGCCGCTACCCGCCCATGGTATTGATAACCACCGCGGTCAAATACTACTTCACTGATACCCTTGTCCACTGCCCGTTTACCGACTAAGGTGCCGATCTGCCGAGCAGCATCAGTATTGGTGCGAGAGGAAAGGTCGCGCAGCTCCGGCTCCAGTGTGGAGGCCGAAACCAAGGTATGCCCACTAATATCATCGATAACCTGAGCGTAAATATGGCTAAGGCTCCGGTACATACACAGACGTGGACGTTCCGGGGTTCCTACCACCTTACGGCGCAGTCGGGTGTGCTTGACCTTTCTTAACTCGTTACGGCTGGTCTTTTTAATCAAAGCTGTTTCACTTCCTTCCAGCTAGAGGCTACTTGCCAGACTTACCGGCCTTACGCCGTACCTTTTCGCCTTCGTAGCGAATACCCTTACCTTTGTACGGTTCGGGCTTTCTAATTTCACGAATCCGGGCAGCTACATCGCCCACTTGCTGTTTATTAATACCCTTGACACTGATTTTGGTTGGGGCGGGTACTTCAAAGTTAATTCCCTCGGGAGGATCAACCTCTACCGGGTGGGAAAAGCCAATGTTAATAACTAGTTTGCTGCCCTGCATCTGAGCACGGTAGCCGACACCAATCATCTCCAATTTCTTCTCATAACCATTGGTAACCCCTTCAACCATATTCGCAATCAAAGCACGGGTAAGACCATGTAATGAACGATGGGTTTTCCCATCACTAGGGCGCTGCACTAACAGATTACCCTCTTCCATCACAATCGTCATATCTGTAGAAATATCCTGCGTCAGAACCCCTTTGGGTCCATTGACTGTTACTAAGCCGTCTTCAACCTTAATATCCACGCCCGACGGTACGGCGATCGGTTTTCTTCCAATTCTGGACACGCTTAATACCCCTCCTTATCGGGCTACCAGATATAACAGATTACTTCGCCACCTAAACCCTGTTTACGGGCATCCTTATCTGTCATTACGCCTCTGGA
>JBLNAS010000001.1:0-4879 GCA_050259475.1 Methylocystaceae bacterium | reverse complement strand
CTACTCCGGCAGCTAGTGTAGCTTTAGTTGAGGCTGGAATAATAAAGGGTGAGTTATTTAATCAACAAGGAACTGGTCATGCCCGCACCCTGATGGGGATGGTTGATTATCTACTGGCCATGACCGAGACTAATCTCCAAGACCTGAAGGTAGTGGGGGTTACCATTGGGCCGGGTTCATTTACTGGTCTCAGGATTGGCTTGGCGACGGCACAAGGTTTGGCGATGGCGTTATCTCTACCCCTAATCGGGATCTCCACGTTAGAGGTATTAGCCGCCCCGTTAGCAATGGTAACTGCTTTAGTGATACCGGTACTAAATGCTAGAAAAGGTGAAGTTTATACTGCAATTTATAGTGGCGGTATGGATGGGGCCCAGTTAATCGGGAACGAAATGGCGATAACCCCTGAGCGATTGACGGTAAAGATCCGAGCCGCGATGGAGGTAACAGGCCATCAGATGGTAATTATTACTGGCGATGGTTTTGAACCTTATTCCGAGATTTGGGAGAGCCAACTCGGTGATTGCCTATTGCCAGTTCCCAGCTATCATTCGCGCCCACGAGCAGCGGTTTTAGGATGTTTAGCTGAAGGCCAGTGGCAACAGGGCAAAGCGATTAGTCCACTCGAGATCAAGCCATCATATTTGCGTTTATCAGAAGCTGAGTCCAGGCGACAGCTATAAATAGGAGGTCGGAATGGTTTATTCGCTTAGACCAATGCAGGAAAGTGATTTAGATCAGGTGATGAAAATCGAAGTGGTAGCATTTCCTACCCCCTGGTCGCGGTTGTCATACGAGGGTGAGTTGCTTAATCAATTCGCTAGTTATTATGTTATTGATAGCGATGGGCAAATTGCAGCTTATGCCGGCATTTGGTGTGTATTTGAAGATGCACATGTTACTAATGTGGCTGTAGATCCTACTTGCCGACGTCAGGGCTACGGTCGACTACTAATGGAGACTTTGATTAATCGAGCCCGGGAAAAGCAAGCTCAGCGGATATACTTGGAGGTGCGACCATCCAACTTGGCGGCTATCAACCTTTACCGTGAGTTCGGCTTTTTGCCAGGTGGGGTTCGTCGGGCCTATTATACCGATAACCAAGAGGATGCCCTGTTACTGGTCAAAAATTTGGAACCGGATTATCTGGCTGGGGGCGTGCTCCTTGACCTAGAAAGGAAACATGGGGATGAAGGATAGATATATCCTAGGGATAGAGACTTCTTGTGATGAGACCTCGGCTGCCATCGTTATTGATGGTAAGCGTATACTATCGAATGTCATTAATTCTCAGATTGAGGTACATCGGCAATTTGGTGGAGTAGTACCGGAAGTTGCCTCGCGGCAGCATATCGAGAATTTAGGTGCAGTGGTGCAGCTAGCTTTGCAGGAGGCGGGAATCGAGCCGTCTGAGCTATCTGCGGTAGCGGTAACCAACCGCCCAGGATTAATCGGTGCGCTTTTAGTCGGACTTTCTTATGCCAAGGCCTATGCTTACGGGCTGGGTAAGCCACTGATTACGGTTAATCATTTGCACGGTCATATATGTGCTAACCAAATCGAACACGAATTGGTCTTTCCCCTAATTTGCCTAGTAGTCTCTGGGGGTCATACCAGTATCATGCTGCTTAATTCAGCAAGCGATTATACAATTCTCGGCGAAACCCGTGACGATGCTGCTGGTGAAGCGTTTGACAAGGTTGCTCGTTACCTGAGTCTTGGTTACCCCGGTGGACCAGCTATCCAGAAGGCAGCGGCTGGAGGAAAGCCCGGAGTATATAATCTGCCTCGAGCTTTTATAAATCGAGTGGAGTATGATTTTTCTTTTAGCGGATTGAAAACGGCTACGATGAATCTATTTCACCGCGCTCAGCAGAAGGGCGAGACGGTAAATATACCTGACCTGGCGGCTGAGTTCCAAGAAGCCTTAGTCGAGGTTCTGGTGGTCAAGACCCTGCGAGCTGCGACTGATCACCAAATAAATACAGTAGCCATAGCCGGAGGAGTGGCTGCCAATGCTCGTCTCCGACAAATGATGACGGAACGCGCAGCGGCTAGTGGAATTAAAGTTGTCTATCCTTCGCTGGAATTGTGTACTGATAATGGCGCTATGATTGCCGCCGCTGCCTGGCATCAGTACCAAAAAAAGGATTTTGCTGCCCTCGATGTTAATGCCTATCCCACTAGTCGCGCATAAGGCAATGGGAAAAAGGTCACGTGTGTAAAAGCCCTGTGTATAGTGTGGATAAGTCTGTTGATAACTATCAAATCGGGCTTGAACCAAGATGGGTGAAGTAGGTACAAATACCATTCGTTCGTTGGGACTGATTAAGAGTTTTGTGGATAAGTTTTAACTGGAGGTATAGATATGTATCCTGAGTTGTTACACATCGGACCAGTGACGATATACTCTTGGGGAGCTATGCTGGCTTTAGCGTTATTGGTGATAGCCTTCCTACTCAATCGCCGGTTTCGTGAGGAAGGTATTAATCCCGACTATGCGTTGGATTTAATATTACTATGCGTGGTAGCGGGTATTGTTGGTGCCCGGCTGTTTTATGTCGTATTTTATGACTGGAGCTATTTTGTTGCCCATCCCCGAGAGATATTCAGTTTTGGTTCGGGTGCGATAGCCGGGCTAATGTGGTATGGTGGTTTCTTTGGTGGTGCTGCGGCCTTTTATGCTTATGTCCGGTGGCGCCATTTAAGCTTTTGGGCGATGGCCGATATTTTTGCTCCCTATCTAGCATTAGGTTATGCTCTGGTTAGGATAGGGTGTTTTTTGAACGGTTGCTGCTATGGGGTGGCTACTAATTTGCCATGGGGAGTAGTTTTCCCGGGCGTTGGGGATTTGCACCGGCATCCAACCCAGTTGTACAGCACAATGCTTAATTTACTCATCTTCTGGGGTCTGTTAAAACTTTACCCGCGGCGTTCATATAAGGGTGAAGTATTTCTAGCCTACCTCGGACTATATAGTTTATACCGTTTCATAATCGAGTTCTTCCGAGAGAATCTAGTGATCGGTGGGGTACTTACCATATCACAATGGATAGCTATGGTAATGGTTTTGGTTACCGGGGGGCTTTATATTCTACTGAAGAAGAGAAGTAATTAGTTATCCACAAGAGGTTGGGGATAACATTAATCCACCCGGTTGAATAATGTTGCGGAAACTGCCGAAATATTGGGGCAAAATTCCCCTTGACAAAGCTATATCCGTGTTTGTGGATAACTGAAGTTTTTACCAGTAAAATTGGTTTTTTAGGGCGCAAAAAAGCGTCATCCTGAGCGGATGACGCTTAGTTTTTTTAGTGTTAATTTAATCTATACTTCGGGCAATTTTCTGCAAACCCTCAAGAAAAGTCGGTTCCATATCCTGCAGGTTTTGTCTGAGGTAATCGTTAAACTCCTTGCCTTCGCTAAGGACCCGATTCCCTAACTCTGTTCCCTTTTCGGTAAGAAACACACGAATAACACGACGGTCAGTACTGTCGAGTCGGCGCTCTACTAAACCGGTTTTCTCTAGTTTATCCACCATGGTAGTTAGGGAAGAGTTTTCAATATGGGCCCGGAGACCAATCTCAGTAAGCGTACTACCATCACGCTCCAGCAGACAAAAAATAATAAAGGACTGCGCTAAATTAATGCCATATTCATCAAAGCGCTGGGTTATATGCTTTTCAACCTTTTTCATGGTGGTTTTCAGTGAATAGCAAATAAAGCTTGTAAAGTCTTCCATAGAAAATGCCCCTCTCGTACGATGTCTAATCCATATCAATTTAATGCAATTAGCAGCAGAATACAAGTTGAATTCATATTTTATATATTTAATTAGTATCATAGCATGGTAACCTAAAAATAGGGTACTTGAGAATATTGCCCCTACTAGGCAATAGAATTATAATACGAATAGTATATTTGCCATGCGAAATAAGGCGTAATGTATTAAGATATATTTATGGCTAAGAGCCATCAGTTTAACTTTGGGGAAGGATGTGCGAGAAATGGAATTTGCTCTCACCAAGGAGCAGTTATTAATTCAGAAAAGTGCACGTGAATTTGCTGAGAAATACATTGATCCGGTAGCTACCGAAATTGATCGTACCAATTCAATTCCTGACAGTATCATTAAAGGACTGGCTGAACTAGATTTTCTAGGGTTGCCCTATCCAGAGGAGTATGGCGGAGCTGGTGCTGGTTACCTGGGGTATGTGTTGGCTACTGAGCAGTTGTCAAGAGCTTCGGGGGGAGTCGCTATGACCATGTCAGTGCACACCCTCGGTTTAGGCGCAATTTTTTACTTTGCGACTGAGGAGCAGAAACATAAGTATTTCCCTGACGCCTGTAGCGGTAAAACCCTGGCTTCATTTGCTTTCACGGAACCCCAGACCGGGTCAGATCCAAAGAGTATTAGTACTACTGCAGTTAAAGATGGCGACCATTATATTATCAATGGTACTAAGCGTTTTATATCCAATGCTAATTATCCTGGGCCGATTGTTATCTTTGCCAAGGACGAGACTAACGGAGGCATCAGTGCATTTATTGTAGATAAATTCTGTGCTGGCTATTCGATCTCCGAGCCCTGGGAAAAAATCGGGCTCCATGGTGGCGTCTTGCTTGATGTTTACCTTAAAGATGTTAAAGTACCGGCAGAGAATCTGCTTGGACAGCCAGGTAAAGGCTATTTTATTCTGCAAACTGGTATCTCCTTTGGTAAAGTTGGCATGAGTTGCGGCTCGCTGGGGGGTATTCTGGCTGGTTTTGAAGAAGCGGTTAAGTATGCTAAGGAAAAAACTCACCGTGATCAGCCCATTGCTAAGTTCCCTACTGTACAATTGCATATTGCTGAAATCGCGATGAAATATGAGGCCGC